>JABIRL010000196.1 GCA_018667855.1 Rhodospirillaceae bacterium | reverse complement strand
GGGCGATGGACAAAAGAACAAGGTGCAGCCCTGGGACAAGAAAAGTTTCAAGATGCCCGGCGGCGCGGTGCAATCGGCCACGGGCCAACAGGCTTTTGCCGCCGGCAATGCCATGCTGCATCAACGCACTTACGGCAATTATCCGGCCCAGCAGAACATCATGTCCTGCGTCTATGAAGGCTGTCAGGTGGATATCGATACCGGCCTGGCGATAGAGATCCGATATCTGATCGCCACCGCGCTGACACCGGAATGCCGCAACATGATCCGGCTGTTCTTCGCCATGACCGAAGCGGGCAAGGGTGCCGGACGTCCAAAAGATGTCCCCGCCGCGTCGTTCACCAAAATCGGTGTCCTGGGCGCCGGCATGATGGGCGCGGGCATTGCTTATGTCACGGCCATGGCGGGCCTGGATGTGGTGCTGCTGGATATGGAACAGGCGGGTGCCGACAAGGGGAAGGCGCACGCGGAGGAGCTGTTGAAGAAACGGGGTTCCCGCCGCCGTATGGAGAAAGATGCGGCTGAGGCTACCCTGGCCCGCATTCATGCCACGACGGATTTCGCCGATCTGGCGGGCTGCGAGATGGTGATCGAGGCGGTGTTCGAGGATCGCGGGGTCAAAGCCGATGTGACGCAAAAATCCCTCGCGGTGACCGGGGATGACATCACCTTTGCCTCCAATACCTCCACCCTGCCCATTACCGGTCTGGCCAAGGCCTCCAGCCGGCCGGACAACTTCATTGGCCTGCATTTCTTCTCGCCCGTCGACCGCATGCCCCTGGTGGAGATCATCATGGGCGAGGGCACCTCGGACGAGACCCTGGCCAAAGCCATCGACTATGTGAAGGCGATCCGCAAGACACCCATCGTGGTGAATGACTCGCGCGGCTTTTATACCTCGCGCGTGTTCGGGACGTACGTGCGGGAGGGCCTGGCCCTGCTGGCGGATGGCGTCTCCCCGGCGTTGATCGAGAATGCCGGCAAGATGGCGGGCATGCCCGTTGGTCCCTTGGCCATGGCGGACGAGGTCTCCATCGATCTGATGTACAAGATCGGTAAGCAGACCCGCGAAGACATGGGCGATGATTATGTCGCGATTTCCGGCGATGATCTGGTCCAGAAAATGGTCGAGGATCTGGGCCGTATCGGCAAAAAGGTCGGCAAGGGCTTTTACGACTACCCGGAGAAGGGCAGTAAGCGCCTGTGGCCCGGATTGGCGGAACATTGTCCGATGGCGTCCACGCAACCGGATGTGGAGGACGTCAAGAAACGCCTGATGTATATCCAGTCGGTCGAGACCGCCCGCTGCATGGAAGAAGGCGTTGTTACCGAAAAGCGCGACGCGGATGTGGGTTCCATCATGGGCTGGGGTTTTCCGCCCTTCCGGGGCGGCGTCCTCAGCCTGGTCGATACCATCGGCATTCAGGATTTCGTGGCCGAGTGCGACCGCCTGGCCCAGGCCCATGGCCCCCGCTTCAGCCCGCCGAAATTGCTGCGGGATATGGCCGCCAAGGGTGAGGGCTTTTACGGCAAAGCCGCCTAACGTTTAAAGGAACATCATGTCATTTCAGGAAGTCATCTATCAGGCCGAAGACGGCGTCGCCGTCGTCACCCTCAACCGCCCCGACCGTTTGAACGCCATGACCTTGACCATGGCCGGCGAAATTCGCGCCGCCATGCAACAGGCGACGGACGATGATGACGTACGGGTGATCGTGCTGACCGGCGCGGGCCGTGGGTTTTGCGCCGGGGCTGATGCCGCCCGCCTGCAGGGTCGGGCCAGCGGTAACGCGGTTGTCGAGGAGGATACCCTGGATTATACCGGCGCGATCGAGGGTGGGCTCGATCTGCCGGAAGCCTTCGCCGCGAAATACGCCTGGATCGCGACCGTGCCGAAACCGGTGATCGCCGCCGTCAATGGCCCCGCCGTTGGTGTGGGCATGGTGTTGCCCATGTTCGCCGATATCCGCTTTGCTTCAGACACGGCGCGGTTCGGCACGGCCTTTTCGAAACGCGGTCTGGTGCCCGAATATGGCCTGGCCTGGCTGCTGCCGCGCCTGATACAGCCGTCAAAGGCGTTCGACCTGCTCTACAGCGCCCGTCTGGTGGATGCGGACGAGGCGCTGGATATAGGTATGGTGGACAAGGTGTTTCCGACCAACGAATTGCTGCCGGCGGTGATGGATTATGCTCGCGAAATGGCCAAAGGCGTCTCCCCCCGATCCAACCGCGTGGTCAAGGAGCAGATCTATCAGGGCCTGGACGAGGGTTTTGATCAGGCCATGAAACGCTCCTTGGAAGCAATGGCCGAGGCGCAAAAGTCGTCGGACTTCAAGGAAGGCATCGCCGCCTGGAAAGACAAGCGGGTGCCCAACTTCACGGGCGAATAAGCCAAAGAACGTCGCCTTCGGCCCATAGAACTTCGCCTTCGGCAATGAACCGCGATCATGATTACGGACGATTTTTCTGTCCCGGCACTCCATGAGTGACGACGGCGTGGAGGACAAAAGCTGGCGCAGCCTGTGGCTGTCCTCGGGCGCCATGTCCATCGCCATGCTGGGTGATGCGCTGATCTATGTGGTCTTGCCGGTCAACGCGGATGCCTTCGGGATCAGCCTGGCCTGGGTCGGTGTATTGCTGGCCGCCAACCGCATTGTACGCACCTTTTCCTACGGCATGATTGCCCTGGTAGGGGAGCGTATCGGTTTCAAAAACCTATGCCTTCTGGCCTCCGTCACCGCCATCATTTCCACCATCATGTACGGTCTGTTCCAAGGCTGGGCGCCATTGCTGGCGGCGCGGATGATCTGGGGCTTGTCGTATGGCGCGCTTTTGCTGGCGACCCTGGGCTATGCCGCCGCCGACCGCTCCCGCACCGGGGCCCGGGTGGGGGTCAGCCGCGCCGTGGAACAGATCGGCCCTTTGTTCGCCCTGACCGTGGGTGCCTGGTTCGCGGGCATTGTCGGCCCGCGCGATGTGTTCTTCTATTTAGCCGTGGTCTCCTGCATCGCGGCCCTGCTGGCGTACATGTTGCCGAAACCCGTTGCCCGCCCGCCGGCGCCTGCGTCAAGCCGGCCCGGTATTCTGCCGAAGCCGGACCGCCTGGATATTCTGATCTTCTGGATGGGGTTTGGCGTCGACGGTGTCTTCACCATGACCATCACGATCATGCTGGCCGGCGAAATCTCGGTCGCTGCAGCCATGCTGTGGGGTGGGCTGGTGATGTCGGGACGGCGGGTGGCCGAGATGGTCGTTGCGCCCCTGTCGGGCCATATCGCCGATCGTTTCGGTGTCCATAAACCGCTGATCGCCGCCGCCATGTTGTTGGTATTCGGTCTGGGAATGGTTGGTATTGGCTGGCTTTATGTTGGTGCGCTCGCCATCGTGCTGAGCCGCGGCGCGCTGGGCACCTTGATCCCGGCGGCCGTGGCGCTGTTCGCGAAAGGCCCGGTGCTGGTGCCCCTTGCCCGCAATCAGACCTGGCGCGACGTGGGCGCGGCGGCAGGCCCCATGACAACCGGCTTTGTCCTGGGCTTCGTCACGCCGGAGGACATGCACTTGCTGCTGTGCGCGGTTTTTCTGGCCACGCTGCTATGGTTGATGGCGTCGCCGGTCTGGCGGCAAGGCGCAAAATCCACAGTGGCTGAAAAGAACTAGCCGCTACTCCGCCGCCTGGCTCTTGGGCGGCGGGGTCCATTTGCTGCGCATGGTGACCAGTTCCTCGGCTGAGGAGGGATGGATGCCCACCGTGGCATCGAACTGCGCCTTGGTGGCGTTGCAGCGCAGGGCGATACCGATGCCCTGCACCATTTCGGCCGCATCCGGGCCGACCACGTGACAGCCCACGACCCGATCCGTCTTGGCATCGACGATCAGTTTCATCAGGGTTTTTTCCTCGCTCGGCGTCAGGGTGTGCTTCATGGGCGTGAAGGTCGATTTATAAATGTCCACATCACCGATTTGCGCCCGGGCCTCCGCC
>JABIRL010000195.1 GCA_018667855.1 Rhodospirillaceae bacterium | reverse complement strand
GTTTCGCCAATTCGGCGAAGGTTTCGGTCACCAGGCCGCCGGCGGACGTCACCGCCGCCGCGCCGATCTCCTCCTTACCGCCGGGAAAGTGGTGGTAAAGGGAGCCCCGCGCCGCGCCGCTGGCGGCCAGAATATCCCGCAGGCCGGTGCCGCTGTAGCCCCGGCGGCGGAACAACTTCGCGGCGGCCCAGATCATCGTCTGCCGTTGTGTGTTTTTCGGTGGCGCCATTTTCTCTTGATATATGTAGACCAATCGTCATAGTATCGCCAGCCTACAAAATTGTCTATCTAAGAGTGATTGCAAAATGGCGAAAATCGCCGCACCAAACGATCAAGACCAACCACGCGAAAACCACAATGGCGCGGCGGTTCAAAGGTTTCTGGAAAGCATGCCGATATTTGCCCACTACGGCGCCCGTGTCGTGGGCTTTACTGCCGGCGCATCCGAGTTGGAGTTGCTCTGGCGCCGGGAGTTGACGTTTGATGGCGCGACCATACAGGCCGGCGTATCAGCTGCCTTGATGGACTTTGCCGGCGGTTCCGCCGCCGCCACCCTGTTGCCCGCGGGCTGGGGCATCATGACAACGGGGTACGAGGTGCATAACACCGCCCCCGCCCTGGGGGAGCGTCTGATTGCCCTTGGGCAGGCGATCCACATGGGCAAACGTACCGGCCTGGCCCGGGCCGATGTATTCGTGGAACAGCATGGCGAACGCACGCTTTGCGCCTCCGGCCTCGTCACCACACAAGCCGTCGCGCCATAGGCGATCCAACTTTATGGAACTGCCGCCAAGGCTCACTGATCGTGCCCCATGCTCTAGGCCGAAAGCGTCTATCGGATCTGACTAGCCGACATGCACTGGCCCCAACGGGTAATAGCGCACACCGGGGCGTAGTTTGCTGTAGGCGCAATCGGCGGGATTGGCCAGATATCCGCCCGGCGCCAAGGCGGCGAAGGTGGTCTCGGCAATGGGATCGAAATGGGCCCGGTAATGGCAGGTGCTTTTCAGAACGATAATTTTCTGCTCTTCCAGCACGATGCCCAAATGCTCGAACACCATGCGGTCCAGGGCCTGTACCCGGCGGGAGGAGACGGCCACCCTGATGCCGCCGATCGACAGCAGGGCCGATGGACCCACATCATAGGCCTTGCCCTGGGAGACGGGGCCGTCCGCGTAATAGCGGCCATCGTTGATCACCTCGACCGTGAAGCGACCGTGGAAAGGTTCGACGCCGGGCAGATCCGTGCGGCCGCCGAGCGCCAGCTCTAGTTCGGCGCCGACACCGGCATCATGGGCGGCGGCGGCGGCCTGATCATCAGAAACTACGCCGAACAAAGCGCCCTGGGCCTGATTGGCCACCAATGCTGCGAGCATGCCCACCGTATCGCCGCTACCGCCGCAACCGGGATTGTCCTGGGTATCGGCGATCACGATGGGCTTTTGCGCCGTGGCGGCCAGTGCCATGGCCTCAACCACCGCCTCGTCCGGCGCATATAAGGGCTCGGCAAACTCGGCTTCCTTCAGGGCGATCATTTGGGCAATGTCATCCACCGCCGCATCGGCCGCCGCCTGGCTGTACGCATGGGCGCTGACCGTAGGGCCGCAATCGGCCAGATCCGACGGTGGAAATCCGGCCAGATAGGCCAGGGACAGCATATCTTCGGTTTGCCGTGCGATGGCCGCCTCGACCACGCCCTTGGAAGGTTCAACCAATGTACACTGATAATTCAGGGGCAATAGAAAGGGCAACTGACGCAAGGCCCGCCCCTGGGGCCGCCCCTCGATCAACAGCCGTTTCATGGCAGCCGCCGCCCGCTGGCCCGCGGCGTGTTGATCCACGTGCGGATAGGTGTGATAGGGCAGCATGGCATCCGCCAGGGCGACCATGGCCGGCGTGATGTTGGCGTGATAATCCAAGGAGATCACGATGGGAACTTCGTCCCCCACGACGGCGCGAACCCGGCGTAGCAACTCCCCCTCGCCATCCGGGTGCTGGGCCGAGACCATGGCGCCATGCAGATCCAGATAAATACCGTCCACCGGCAGCACCTCTGACAGCCGTGCCAGAATTTCACTGGCTATGCGTTCATAGGCATGGGCCGTCACCGGGGCGCCGGGGGTGGTGGAGGTCCACAACAAAGGTGCGAGTTCATGATTGCCGTCGTTACCGGCGATAAAACCGGCGCTGGAGGCACCGGCCTTGGCGAACTCAACCATGATCTCCTCACCCCGCAGGATGCCGGGGCGGTCGGCGGGGCGGGCGAAATGTTCATAGTCGGTTTCGCCAGGCACGAAACAGTTGGTCTCGTGCATGAATCCGGCGATGGCGATGCGGGCCATAACTAATCCTTGTTGACAGAAATGTCTGGCGCGAACAAATCGCGGCAATCGTCGGCAAAAGTTAATGGCGCGGCGGTGGCGGCGGCCAGGTCATCACGGCTCAAACCGGGAATGATCTCCCGCACCATGAAACCATCCGGCCCCACATCCAGAACCGCCAGGTCCGTATAGACCCGCTTGACGATGCCGGCGGCGGTCAAGGGATAGGTGCAGGCTTCAACCAGGCGGGCGCCGCCGTCGCCGGTTTGGTGGCGCATGATGACATGAACCGCCTTGGCGCCGGCGGCCAGATCCATCGCCCCGCCAATCAAAGGGCCCTTGTTGGGGACCTGCGCATCCCAATTAGCTAAATCGCCATTGGCGGCCACCTGAAAGGCGCCAAGAATGGTGATGTCCACATGGCCGCCCCGGATCATGGCGAAGGAGGCAGCGGAATCAAACACCGCCGCGCCATCCCGCAACGTGACAACCCGGCTGCCGGCGTCCACCAGCTCCCGATCACCCTGGCCTTCAGCCGGCAATGGTCCCACGCCCAGGATGCCATTCTCGGATTGGAAAAAGATATCCCGGTCATCCGGGGCATAGCTGGCGGCTAACACGGGCATGCCGAGGCCCAGGTTGACGTAGGCGCCGTCGGCCAGATCCTGGGCCGCGCGCCAGGCCATTTGATCACGTGACAAAGCTGCCGTCATGGCGCTAATCCAGCCGGGGCGCTTGTAGCACCCGGTCCACGTATATGCCCGGCAAATGAACCTGATCGGGCGGCAAGGTGTGCTCGGAAATCTCTTCCACCTCGACCACCGTGATATCGGCGGCCGTGGCCATTGCCGAACCGAAATTGGACTGGGTGCCGCGAAAAAACAGATTGCCGTATCGATCCGCCTTTTGCGCCCGCAGCAATGCGAAATCGGCCCGCAGGGCCTCTTCCAATACGCACATGCGGCCCCCGAACAGCCGCTGCTCCCGCCCCTCGGCCAGGGATGTGCCCGCCGCCGTCGGCGTATAAAAGGCGGGAATACCGGCACCGCCGGCACGGATCCGTTCGGCAAAAGTACCCTGGGGCACGATATCCAAGGTTACCTCGCCGCGCTGCCATTGCTCCTCGAAATTGGCGGGCGTCCGGCCGGGACCGCGAAAGGCGGTGGTGACCACGTGGCCGATGCGTTTTTGGTCAAACAGCGTCGCATCACATTCATCAATTCGGCGGATGGCATTGATAATAAGGGTCAGGTCGCTCAAACCCATGGGGGCAAGGGCACGGACAAGGTTGGCCGGAATGCCCGCGTTGCCAAAGCCGGAAATCATCAGCGAAGCGCCGGATTGCAGCCCCCTTAGGGCGGTGGACAGATCGTCGACCCGTTTATCGATCAAAACTCATACTCTTCATGGCACCAATCGATAGCCACCCGGTTCAGTGACCAGGATCTCGGCCGAGGACGGATCGCTCTCTATCTTTTGCCGCAGGCGATAGATATGGGTTTCCAAGGTATGGGTGGTGACGCCCGCGTTGTAGCCCCAGACCTCGTTCAGCAACACGTCCCGGCTGACCGCTTTTTCCCCGGCCCGGAACAGATACTTCAGAATCGAGGTTTCCTTTTCCGTCAGACGAACCTTTTGGTTACCCTCGGTCTCCAGCAGCAGTTTGGCCGATGGCCGGAAGGTGTATGGACCGATGGAGAATACCGCATCTTCGGACTGTTCATGTTGACGCAGATGTGAACGGATGCGCGCCAGCAACACGGCGAATTTGAACGGTTTCGAGACATAATCGTTGGCGCCGGATTCCAGACCTAGAATGGTATCGGCATCACTGTCGGCGGCCGTCAGCATAATGATCGGGCATTTCACGCCAGCCTTGCGCAGCATTTTGCAGACTTCCCGGCCATCCAGGTCACCCAGGCCAACGTCCAGCAAAATCAAATCGAAATGATCGCCTTTGGCTGTTTCCAGCGCCTCCGCGCCGGATCCGGCCTGAAATGTCGTGAACTCGTCATGCAGATCCAGCTGTTCCGCCAGGGCACCCCGAAGAGGCTCTTCGTCATCCACCAAAAGAATTTTCTTCGCCGTCATCGCTACCCCGCCTCGTGCAATAAATCGGTTATTCTAGATATAGGCAGGTCCCGCGATCCCGGCAAGCAAAAGCGCCTCATCGCTGCAAGATCAATTGCAACGAAACCGCCAAAAAATTCGCCATTTCCTTCGGCGCGGTATATGTTCCATCCCGATCATGACAGCCACCGATGCCAATGTAATTGCCGTTGACCGGGCCATCGCCGAATTGCGGCGGGGGCGCCCGGTGTTATTGGAAGCCGACGATGGTAACTATGCCCTGGCCCTGGCGGCGGAGCAGGCCAGCCCGGACAGTTTCGCCGAACTATGCGCCTGGGCGCAGGGCACCGCCACGGCCGTTTTGGTCTTGACGGAGAGCCGGGCCCAGGCCCTTCACATCAAGCCGACCGGCACCGGTGTGGTGTTATTGCCGGTGAGCCAAACCACCGATGTGGGTCTGGTGCAAACCTTGGCCGACGGCAGCACGGATCTTTCCCAGCCCCTGCGCGGCCCGTTCCAACGCGACCGCCGGCCGCCCCACGATACTGAAACTGCCGCCGTGCAACTGGCGAAGGCGGCGCGGTTGTTGCCGTCGGCGGTTGTCGTTCAGATATTGGACCAAACCGATATTTTTGCCGCCGAGAGCAGATTTCTGAGTGTGACCGTGGCGCAGATCAAGGACTATGAAACGGCCTCCGCCCAGACCCTGCGCCAGGTGGCCGAGGCGCCAGTGCCCCTGACGGATGCTGAAAACTGCCGCATGGTGGCCTTTCGCCCGGCTGATGGCGGGGTTGAGCATTTGGCCATCATCGTCGGTGATCCCGATCGCCACAGCCCGGTTCTGACCCGGCTGCATTCGGAATGTTTCACCGGCGATCTGCTGGCCTCTCTGAAATGCGATTGCGGCGAACAATTGCGCGGCGCCATTGCCTTGATGGCGGAACAGGGCGCCGGTGTTTTGTTATACCTGGCCCAGGAAGGCCGGGGCATCGGGCTGATGAACAAACTGCGGGCCTACAGCCTGCAGGCGGAGGGATTCGATACCATCGAGGCCAATTTGCGCCTGGGTTTCGATGCGGATGAACGGGTTTTCCGGCCGGCCGCGCAAATGCTGGGACTGTTGGGTTTTTCCCAGGTGCGCCTGTTGACCAACAATCCGGACAAAGTCGCCGGCCTGGAGTCCTGCGGTGTCACGGTCAGTGAACGGGTGACCCACAGTTTTCCCGCCAACGTGCACAATGATTTTTACCTGCGCACCAAAAAAGACCGCTCCGGCCATTTGCTTTAGCCGTGTATTTTAGCTGGGCCGCGAATTATGCCCGGCAGGTTTTGCCCATTGCATCCTCATTGCATTCCAAGGGTAGCTGTAAGTCATTGAAATGGTTGGACCGGGAGTTGGCGCGGTTCTTGCAACTCCTTTGCCATGACAGTAGCACCAGCAACGCGACACCCTTTTGACATCGCGCCCGAGAATGTAACCCGGGGCGGTGATCGTTTTGTTCCGGGTCAGGTCATTCCCGGCAAAGGCGGTGACGAATTTGTCGATGGCGCCGAGACGGCGGGCGGATTTGATGGTGTTGCCGACGTAAAATTCCTGGGCAAGGACGGTCTGGATTTCTCCGACCTGTTGGATGTCATCAATCCGTTGCAGCATCTCCCTATTATCGGCGATATCTACCGCTCCATCACCGGCGACCAGATTTCGGCGCCGGCCCGCATGGCGGGAGGCACGCTTTTTGGCGGGCCGATTGGGTTTGTTAGCTCCCTGGTCAACACCATCGTGGAAGAGGCCACGGGAAGTGATATCGGCGGCAACGTTTTGGCGCTGTTTTCCACTGAGGAGGCCGTCAAAGGCGCGGTACAAACCGCCACGGCAGCGACCGCGGGCACGGCAGCGGCATCCGCCGGAGCATCGATTGCGGCCAAAGCCGGCGAAAAATTGTCCTCCGCCGAACCATTGCCCCCCTCGCTCCTGCCCCCCTCGCTCCTGCCCCCCTCGCTCCTACCCGGAGGGGCCGCCGGTCTGTTCAACACGGGCATGGCAAACAGCCAAGTCGGCCTGCCGCAGCCGCCCCTGCCGACGCTGTTGCCGGAAGTGGCGGCCAAGGGCATGCAAGGCCAATTTTCGAACGTCAACGTTGCCAACCGAAGTGTGCCGCATCTAAGTCCATCCGCGTTTCAGACCCTGATGTCCAGCGTCAACGGCCAATCCCAGCCAAAACTCGCGGCCCGCCAAGGCCTGACCGCCGGTGCTGAATTGCCGCCCGTTTCGAAAGGCTCCATCCGCGACGCCGGCCTCGAGATCAACCGCCTCCTCCGCCCTCACGCTAAATAGAGCCCAGACCAGTGTGCGAAATGCGGGCTAGCCCGCATTGTCTAACAGGCGTAATCTGATACTCATTGTGAGGACGGATAACAGAGGGCCAGACAATCACCTCGAGCGAACGGCACGGCCGGTTGAGCGGAATTGGATTGCTGGACGGCCTTAGCGAACAAAGCAAAGCCGACCTGGAAGCGCGCTGCCGCTGGCAGCGTTACGTCGCCGGCGATAAAATCATGGACAAGAACAGCGGCGACCGGGATGTGTATTTCGTCGCCGAAGGCGCGGTTCAGGTCGTCAATTATTCCTTTGCCGGACAGGAAATTTCCCTGGCCCACCTACAAGCGGGCAGCTATTTCGGCGAGCTTGCGGCAATCGATAGCATGTTGCGTTCGGCCAGCGTGGTCGCATTGGAAGATTGTCTGCTCGGCGCCTTGCCACCGCGATTGTTCATCAATCAACTTGCCGACCACCCGGATATGGCGGTGCAGGTGCTGTGCTGTCTTGCCGGCATCGTGCGCGGTTGCGATGAACGGATCATGGACCTGTCCACCTTGACCGCGATGAAACGGGTCTATCTCGAATTATTGCGATTGGCGGAAGAAAGCCCCGTAAACCCGGGCAATTGGCTGATCAAAGCCATGCCGACCCATAAGGTAATCGCCGGACTGGCCGCGACAACGCGGGAGACCGTGACACGGGCCATCGCGCAACTCACTGTCGGCGATATCATCGAAAGCAAGAATCGCATGCTCTTTATTCGCGACCGCGAACGCCTGGAAAATCTGGTTCGCGCCCTCGGTGACGATATGGCCCGCTGATAGTCTGAAATGAAAACCTGAAATTATTCCCTCGGTTCGCGCCGCAAATCCTGCAATTCAAACGAGTCCGCCAGAATGTCAGCCAGGGCGGCGCCGGCCAGAAAGGCTAGTTTCTTGGCTGACTTCACCATGGGCGGATAACCGCACAGGTAGACGCGCCAATCCGCCAGGCCGGTATGATCGGCCAGGGCGACGGCCTCGGCCCGGCCATCGCGGGCGCCGGCGGCTTCGCGGACCGCGGCGTCTTCGCCCGAGAGACAGGGGACATAGTGGAAATTGTCGTTTTCCTGAGCCAAACTCCGCATTTCGTCCATATAGTACAGACCATCGGCCATGCGGCTGCCGTGGTAGAGGTAGATCTGGCCCATGTGCCCGGCCGCCAGGGCGTCCCGGGCGATACCGAAGAGGGGCGCCAGGCCGGAGCCATTGCCGATCAGCAACAGCGGGCGCTCCGGCTGGTCCCCGATGTAATAACAATCGCCGTTTGGACCCTGAATATCCAAGGCCTCGCCCACCTTCAGATCGTCGTGGATCCAGTTGCTCATGCGGCCCCGGCCCAGGCGTTTTATGTGCAGCTCCAAGGTATCTTCCAGGCGCGGTACGCTGGCCAGGGAGTAGGAGCGGACCAAACCGTCGCCGCGGCGCAGGTTAATAAATTGCCCGGCATGATAAAACAGCGGTGTCGCTGCTTTCAGACGCAGGCGGCAGATATTGGCGGACAATTGGGTTACATCCGTCACCACCCCGCGGCCGTACAATTCCGCGTCCGAGGGCGATTCTATATCCAGGTCATCTTCGGGATGGCAGACGCAGGGCAGGAAATAGCCCTGTTGCCGCTGTCCCTCGCGCAGGTCCTTCTGCGATGCCCTGGGCGGCTCCCCCTCCCGGACCCGCATCATACAGGTCAGACAGACCCCATTGCGGCAGGAAAACGGGATCTCGTACTCGGCCCGCTCCAGGCATTCCAAGACGGATTCTTCGGGTCCCAGGCTGTACTTGGCCCCGGCAAAACTGATATGCGCCATGATAATCTAGCGGTTCAAGACATCGTCCCGGGTGCTGCCGGCGATGGCCATAACCTCGCCAATGGCATCCGCATCCACGCCCAATTCTTCCAAGGTGGCCTGCAAATGGCCGGCAACCTTGTCGAAATGACTGTCGTTCAGACCGTCGGCGACCAGTTTTTCATGGGCCGTGCGCAGATCCTTGCCAGTGTAATCATGGGGACCGCCGAACGCCATGGTCAAAAAGGATTTTTGTTTGGCCCGTTGGTCATCCATATCCGTGGTGTCAAAAAAATCGTTGACGTCCGGATCGGTTAAAACCTTGCGATAGAACAAATCTACCGCAGCATCCACTGCATCGGCGCCGCCAATACGTTCATAAAGACTATCCGACATGAAATATTCCTCCCTTCAGTTCAGTATCCAGACTGTATTGTTCCACAACTTTATTATAAATTCGTTACGAAATCAGCCGCAATACCACGGCAATACCACGACAATACCGGGGACTGATCATAGTGAATATTCACGTATCAGGTGATGGCTGGCTTCACCATGGCGATCTGCACTATCGCTGCGCCCTGGGCCGGGGTGGTATCCGGGCCGGCAAACGGGAAGGCGATGGCGCCACGCCGGTGGGCCAATTTCCCCTGCGGCGCCTGCTATACCGGGCGGACCGTCTGGATTGCCCCGCCGGCCCGCTGCCGACGAAGCAAATTCAGCCCGGCGACGGCTGGTGCGACGATCCCGGCGACGATGCCTATAATCAAGCCGTCACTCTGCCCCATGGGGCCAGTGCCGAGACCCTGTGGCGGGACGACCACCTCTATGATGTGGTGGTGATCATGGGTCACAATGATGACCCGGTGGTGCGGGGCAGGGGCAGCGCCATTTTCATGCACGTATCCAGTCCCGAATACGGCCCTACGGAAGGTTGTGTCGCCCTGGCCCTGCCGGACTTGCTGGCGGTTCTCGCGAATTTGGATCAAGGCAGCGATATCCTGATCGAACCTTAGACTTTCTTCACCAAACCAATTGCTTTGACAGATTTGTTAGGTCGTGACACTGCCTGGGTAGATTATCCATAGGCAGGAAGTATTGGTTTTGCATGGGAATTGGAATTGACACGGTAGCCGCTCGTCCGGCACCAGCGGCGTACAGATGGGGGCTGGTGCTGGTGCTGAGTGCCGGCGTTTGCTGGTCGACCATTGGTCTGGGCGTGCGGTTGATCGACAGTGCAACCGTCTGGCAGATCCTGTTCTACCGCTCCATCGCGATGACGGCGCTGCTTTTCATCGCCATCACCCTGCGTAGTCGCGGGCGGCCCATGAAGTCCGTCCGCAATGCCGGCCCGTCCGGCCTTATCGGCGGCCTTGCCTTCGTCTTCGCCTCCGCCGGCGGCATCGCCGCCATTCAAAGCACCACCGTGGCCAACGCCATGCTGTTGTTCGCCATAGCACCGTTTCTGACGGCGGTCATCGGCCTTGTGGTGTTGCGGGAAAGTGTGCGCCGGGCAACCTGGATCGCCATGGCGGTGTCACTGGTCGGCGTCGCCATCATGGTGACGGGCGGTGCCGCCAGGGGCCATTGGCTGGGCAATGTCCTGGCCTTGCTCTCCGCCCTGGGCTTTGCCGTCTTTACCGTCAGCCTGCGTTGGCGGCAGAGCGACGATACCCTGTCGGCCGCCTTTCTAGGGGGGGTGTTCGCTGTTCTTGTGTCGGGCTCGGTCTGTGCCGCATGGGGCTTGGATTTCATCCTGCCCCCGGCCGATATGGCCATTGCCCTGGCCATGGGGATCTTTCAGGTCGGCGCGGGGCTTATTCTTTACAGTCTCGGCTCGAATGCCGTTCCGGCGGCCGAGCTTGCCCTGCTGTCTATGACCGAGGTGCTGTTGGGACCGGTATGGGTTTGGCTAGTCGTCGGTGAAGGCGCCAGCCTCAGCACCGTCCTTGGCGGTTCTATACTGCTGGCCGCGCTGGCCGGGAATGCCGTCTCGGGCCTGCGCCGGCGGCCTTTGCCTATATCCCTGGCTTAACGCCTCGTTCACATCTGCGTTAGCGCGACGAATATGGCGCGGATAGGCGTTGAAACCGGCTGTGCCGGTCCCAAGTATCGTCCAGCCCACCCCGCGGTCCCCTAAATAGTCACAAATCCCATGGAAAACACATGACGCGCGTTGTTGAACAATCCCGGAATGGCAGAATGACGTTCATGGACGGATTGCTAGATCCGCGAACAATCCGGCGTGGCCTTTGCATCTGCCTGGCCGTCGGTACCATTCTCACGTTGGTAAATCAGTGGGATAATCTGACCGGACAACACATGTTGTATCCGTGGCAGACGCTGTTCACTTACGTCGTCCCCTTCATTGTTTCGACCTTCAGTAGCGCCAGTGCACAGGCGTCGCTTGATCAAGTGCGTTGAAACAATTCCGCACATAAGAAAAGCTATGCATGGCCGAGCGCCTTGTGCCCCTTAATTTTGCTCCTCAGCTTTTATCTTCCAGCAGCTCCAGCCAATTGCCGTCCGGGTCCTCGATCATGGAAATCTGTACGCCGGGGCGTACTTCTTTCGGCTCCACCGCAACCGTATAGCCGGCGGCGCGGAATTTCTCCGTCATGGCGTTCAGGTCCTGAATGGTGATGGTCCAATAGCGGATACCGCTGGCCGCGTAGGGGCCGCCTGTGTTGTCCGCTTTTTCGGGCGTTTCGTCCTTTTCCACGATTTTGACCAGGGTCGTGCCGCACATCAAGCGATGCATGGTGCCGCCGCCGGGGAAGGGCGTATCGGCCACATGCTCCAGACCCAGGGTATCGCGATAGAATTTCATCGCCGCGTCGCCATCGCGGACGACGATGCCGATATCGATGGACGTCTTGCCCAGTTCAATGCTCATTTAATTATTCCTCCAGTTATCAATAATAGACGGCGTTACCGGCGCCGCCGTTGGGGTTCAGTAATTCACCAGTCATGGCACGGGCCTGTTCGGATGCCAGAAAGACCGCCACGTCCGCGACCTCTTCCGCCTCCACCATTCGGCCCAGGGCATTTGTGCCAGGGGCGCCGGGGGCAAAAATCTGGCTTTCGGCCTCCGCCGCCGTGATGCCGTCTTTCTCGGCCCGGTCCGCCATCATGCCGGGCGTTCGTTCCGTCCGCGTCATGCCGGGATGGATGCAGTTGACGGTGATGCCATCACGGCCGAACTGCAGCGCCAGGGTGCGGGTGAAATGCACCAGGGATGTATTGCGCGCCCCGCCGCTCAAATTCCCCGGCATTCGCGCGTTGGAGCCGGAGATATTGATGATGCGGCCCCAGCCCCCTGCCTGCATGTGGGGCAGGGCGGCGCGGGCGCAGCGTAGGGCGCCCAGATACTTGGTATCAAAATCGCTCAAGAAATCCTCGTCCACGATGGTTTCGATGCTGCCCACTGCGTTGGGGGAGCCGCCGGGCAAGGAAGCGCTGTTAACCAGAATATGCAACCCGCCCAGGGCCGCGACCGCGTCTTCGACCATGGCCTCCACGGCCGTTCGGTCGGTTACGTCACAAGCCATGGGTATAATATTTCGCCCGGTATCAGCGGCGATTTCCGCCGCCGTTTCCGATAAGGCCTCCAAATTGCGCGAGGTGATCACCATATCGACGCCTTCTCGCGCCAGTCCGATTGCAATCGCCTTGCCGATGCCCCGCGATCCGCCGCCGATAATCGCCGTCTTGCCTGCAAGCCCGAAATCCATCTCGTATCCTCCCAATTCAAGCCCAATCTTTGTTGGCATCAGGCTAACGCATTTTCAACGGGGACCAAACCGGGTAGTCTCTGGCCCTTACCTGAGGGGTGGCGTCCGCCGCCCGGTGCTTCACATTCGTGAAATTTGCGGGAGAGATGGGGATGAGTTACGATCTGGTGGTCAAGAACGGCATGGTTATCGATGGTTCGGGCAGCGCCCGCTATCGCGGCGATATCGGTGTCAAGGACGGCAAGATTGCTACCATCGGCCGCATCAGCGCCCCGGCCGACGACATCGTAGATGCCGAGGGCCAGGTGGTCACGCCCGGTTTCGTTGATGGCCACACGCACATGGACGCCCAGATCTTTTGGGATTCCCTTGGTTCCTGCTCCTGCTATCACGGGGTTACCTCGGTCGTGATGGGCAACTGCGGTTTCACGCTGGCGCCCTGCCGGGAGGAAGAGGTCGATTACGTCTTCCGCAATCTGGAGCGGGCCGAGGATATTTCCCGTAACGCCATGCTGGAAGGCATCAAATGGCAATGGGAAACCTATCCCGAATATCTCGACGTAATCGACAAACTGCCCAAGGGCATGAACTACGCAGGCTATGTGGGTCATTCCGCATTGCGCACCTATGTCATGGGCGAGCGGGCCTTTGACGAACAGGCCACGGAAGATGATCTGGCGGCAATGGTCGCCAACGTGCAGGACGCGGTGAAGGCCGGCGCCATCGGTTTCTCCACCTCCCGCAGCCCGGCGCATTTGCAGCCCGATGATCGTCCCGTTGCTTCCCGCATCGCTGATTTCTCTGAAGTGCGCGCCATCGTCAACGGCATGGGGGAGCTCGATGCCGGAATTTTTCAACTGGCCATGGAACGGGGCACCAACGAGGAATTGGAGGCGTTTTACCGCCGCCTGAATGATCTGTCCCGGGAAAGCGGCCGCCCCATCACCTTCGGCAGCCTGACCCGGCGCACCAATCCCGGCGCCTGGAAATCACTGTACGATATTATCGAACAGGGCAATCAGGACGGCGCCCGGGTCTTCACCCAGGTCCACGCGAGAGAGATCAATGTGGTGCTGTCGTTCGAAACCCAGCTGCCGTTCGACGACTGGCCGGTCTGGCGGGACGTGCGCAAGCTGAGCCTTGAGGAACAAAAGGCGGCCCTGCGGGACCCCGAAACCAAGCGCAAGCTGATCGAGGCCGCCAATGGCGCCACATCGAACAAACAGGTCACCGGCGGTGAGGCGCGGCCCCCCGAATGGGACTATTTCTATCTGATGGACAAGGCCAGCTGGCCCCACCGCAGCCTGGCAGACATCGCGGCCGAGCGGGGCGTGGAACCGGTGGAGGCGATGATCGATATCGCCCTGGAGCATGACCTGCAGGTATTCTTCCGCCAGCCCATTTCGAACGAGGACGAAGACGCCGCCCTGGCGATCATGAAGCATCCCCGCTCCTGCGTCACATTCTCGGATTCAGGCGCCCATGTCAGCCAGATCATGGACAGCAGCTTGCAGACCCATCTGTTGAGCTATTGGGTGCGCGAACGCCAGGAATTCACCCTGGAACAGGCCGTCCGCATGATCACCTATGACACGGCCACCAACTGGGGCTTCCACGACCGGGGCCTGTTGCGCGAAGGCATGGCGGCCGATATCGTGGTCTTCGACCCCGACACCATCGCCCCCCGCATGCCCACCGTGGCCTATGACCTGCCGGCGGGCGCTCAACGCCTGAAGCAAATGTCCGAAGGCATTTCCGCCACCATCATCAACGGCCAGGTCGTCCTGCGCGACAACGAACATACCGGCGCCCTGCCGGGTCAATTGCTGCGGGGACCGCTGGCGCGGGCGTAAAGGGCGCATCGTCCGAGGCGGTGTACGGCAGGCAGCGGTTATTGCAGATTGTCAGGGTATTGATGTCCCCGCGCACTATTACCGCATGGCGGCGTTATCGGTCAGATCGGCGCTCAGATCATCGGCCATATCAAAGCCGCGCTGAAGCGCCGCGAGGTTGAGGTCGAGGAAGGCTTTCGGCGTGCCCGCGCCAACTGCCCGGGCCGCGGTTTCCCGGTCGCAGATATCCGACAAAGCGATCAGGGCACCCAGGGCGACGACGTTGGCGGCGCGGTGGTTACCCAGGGCGATGGCCTCGTCGGTAAATGGGAACTGATACAGCGTAAAATCACCTTTCGGAGGTTCCGGGACCAGGCGAGAATCGCTTAGCACCAGAGCACCGGGCCTGATCATGGCGGCCGACGGCGCGACGCCGATTTGGTCCAGCAGCACCAGGTAATCTATGGCCGTGACCAGGGGATAGTCGACCTCTCCCCCGCTGACCACCAAATCGGCGTTGCAGAAGCCGCCGCGCGAGGTGGGCTCGTAACTTTGTGATTGCGCGGCGTGCTTGCCGTCCATGACGAAGGCCTGAAACAGCAACCGTCCGCTCAGGATCAGACCCTGGCCGCCGCTGCCGCCGAAACGGATTTCCAAATTGCTCATGCTGCATCATCCCCCTCGCCGCACAGGGCGGCGGCCTGGCGGCGGTAGGTGTCGCCGTATTCGGGCCGGTCATTGCGGGCCAGGATGCCGGTGACCAGACGGTTGGGGCGGAACGGCTGCTCGGCACTGTTGGTGTAGGCTTCGGGGCGCATATCGCTTTTCTGGGCTAGGACCATTTCGGCGGAGTCTCCCAGGTCGTTCTTGCGGCCATAGATCTCGGTGCAATCGGACATCACCTCGAGGAAGGAAAAACCCTCGTACGCCAGGCCTTCCTTGATCAGGTTGCGCAGGGCGGGGGTCTGCATGGTGACTTCGCGCCCGACAAGACCGGCGCCGGCGGCTTCCGCCAGCTTGCAGGCATCGAAAGCCGGTTCGCTGTTGCCCGCCGGCGTCGTCGTGGTCAGCCGGGTTTCCGCCGTGGTGGGCGAGACCTGGCCGCCGGTCATGCCATAAACCTCGTTATTCAGCATCAGGCAGGTAATATCCAGATTGCGCCGGCAGGCGTGGATCAGATGATTGCCGCCGATGGCCAGGCAATCGCCGTCCC
This sequence comes from Rhodospirillaceae bacterium, assembly GCA_018667855.1. Taxonomy (GTDB): domain Bacteria; phylum Pseudomonadota; class Alphaproteobacteria. The sequence goes on along the minus strand of JABIRL010000195.1, from coordinate 36,894 downwards.
CGGTTATGACGATCACCTTCAGATCCGGCCGGGCCAGTTTCAGGCCGGTGGCGAAAGCCAAGGGGCGGCCATGAGTGACGTGATAGGTGTTGGCATCGATATAGGCCCCGACCCGGCCAGAACAGCCGATGCCCGAGACGATGGCCAGATTGTCTTTATCGATGCCCAGCTCGTGCACGGCCCACAACAAGGCCCGTAGGGCGATGCCGTGGCCGCAGCCGGGACACATGAAATGGGGCATCAGGTCCAGGCGCAGATAGTCGCGGATTTCGAATTTGTCCGGCGTGATCTCGTTCATTTCGCGGCCAGCTCCTTGATCCGTTGCAGTATCTCGTCCGGGTTGATGGCCTGGCCGTCGATCCGGTTCAGGCCCGCGACGGGAAGGTCATGGCCAACGATACGTTCGATTTCCAGAACCAGCTGGCCCGCATTCATCTCCGGCACCAAAATCGCCTTGGCTTTGCTCGCGGCCGCCTTCAACGCTTCTTCCGGAAACGGCCAAATGGTGATGGGGCGGAAAAGCCCGGCGGCAATCCCTTGGCCCCGCGCCCGGCGTACAGCTGCCCGCGCCGCCCGGGCCGAGATGCCGTAGGCGACTATCAATACTTCCGCATCCTCCGTGTCATGGCATTCGTAGGACTCGATATCGGCGCGGTGGTTTTCCACCTTATCCAGCAGGCGCTGGGTGGCCCGCGTCACGACCTCTGGGTCCTGGGTGGGGAAGCCGTCTTCGCCATGGGTCAACCCGGTGGTGTGGGTGCGGTAGCCGTCGCCCGGTCGGGGCATGGGCGGCACGCCGGTTTCCGTGCTGGCATAGGGTTCGAAGCCGGCGCTGTCGCCCGTGGCCCATGGCCGGTCCACCAGTTCGAGGCTGGCCATATCCGCCAACTCGATTGGTTCCAGCAGGTGCGAGATCACCTGATCGAACAGCAGCACAACCGGCATTCGATAACGTTCGGACAGATTGAAGGCCCGGATGGTCTGGTCATAGACCTCCTTGACCGAGGCAGGGGCCAAGGCGATCACCGGCCGGTCGCCGTGGCTGCCCCAGCGGGCCTGCATGATGTCGCCCTGGGCAGGGCGCGTCGGCGTGCCGGTCGAGGGCCCGCCGCGCATCACATTGGCGATGACACAGGGGATCTCGGCCGCGGCCGCCAGACCGATATTCTCCTGCTTCAGCGAGAAGCCGGGGCCGGAGGTCGCGGTCATGGACTTGATGCCGCCGGCAGAGGCGCCCAGAACGGCGGCGATGGAGGCGATTTCATCTTCCATTTGAACGAAGGTACCGCCGACCAGGGGCAGCTCCCGCGACATGCGTTCGGCGATTTCCGAGGACGGCGTGATCGGATAGCCGGCGAAAAAGCGGCAACCGGCGGCAATCGCGCCCATGGCGCAGGCATGATTGCCGTGCAGATTCTGTAAAATAACGGTCATGCGGAATGTGGCCTTTCTGGCGTTTCGTGATGCACGGCGATGGCGAAATCCGGGCACAGCCATTCACAGATGCGGCAGCCGGTACAGGCGTCGGGGTCCTTCAGGCGAACGATCTGTTGATCATCCAGGTCCAGGCAGCGCTCCGGGCATAGCTTGACGCAGATATCGCAGCTTTTGCACCATGAGCGCGTGATCTCCAGGCGCACGTCGATTCCCGGCCGCGCGATGGGCAGCGCCGGGGTCGGCGCCGGCATGGCGGGGTTTTCCCGGGGCGTTTCGACCCAGTCCCGGCCCAATAGAAACGCCCGCCGGTTAATCTCCTCCGTACCCTTGGGCACGAACTGGTTCAGGACCGACAGCCAATCGTCCAGGGGAAAATCGAGGGAGGCCGACAGGGTGCCCAGCAAAATCGTATTGGCCGCCCGCGCGTTGCCAAGCTCCTCGGCCATGCGGCCCGCATCCAGCGCGAACCCGTCGGAGACCTGGCCGACAATTTCGGAAGGTGTTTCCGTGGCATAGGCCGGTTCGGCGAAGAAGTCCCGGTTGCGGCAGGCGAAGGGCGGGATGACCTGTTGCGTATCGGCGATGAAAACACCGGTGTCGGCGCGCAGGAACGGCAGCCAGCGTACCCCTTCGGCCCATTCCATGGCGATCAGCACATCCGCCTCGCCCATGGGAATGGTCGGCGACCATACCGGATCGCCGGCCTTGGCGCCAAACCGCACATGGCTGAAGACCACGCCGCCGCGCTTGGCCATGCCGTGGACCTCGCTCTGCTTGACCTGCAACCCCTGGGTTTGGCACAGCAGGGCCAGAACCTTGGAAATCATGATCACGCCCTGACCGCCGACACCGACAATCAGGACATTTCGCGTAAGGGCATCAGCAGTAACCGCATCCGCTTCCGCCGCTATTGTTTCGATACTCATGGGCTCACCGGTTGTACGCAATCGGAGGGGCAGACCTGGGCGCAGAGCGTGCAGCCCATGCAGGCAACCTCGTCAATCTTGACCTTATGGTGGCCGTCGTACATTTCGTCCGACCAGGTGATCGCCGGGCAGCCCAGGTTCATGCAGGCCTGACAGGCCACGCAATCCTTGGCCGCGACCCGCAGCGCGGGCCCCTTGATCTTGACTGGGTCCAATACGCAAGGCCGGTTCGAGATCACCACGGAAACACCTTTGTTGGCCGCGGCTTCCCGCATGGTCCGGTACAAGGCGCCCAGATCGTAGCTGTCCACCACGCGGACCCAGGTGACGCCCACGGAGCGGCAAATATCCTCGAAATCCACCTGGTGGGCATCTTGGCCGCGCAGGTTCTTGCCGGTGCCGGGATGATGCTGGCCGCCGGTCATGGCGGTGATCTTGTTGTCCAGGATCAGCACGGTGATATCGACGTCGGAATAGACCGCATCGATCAGCGGCGGGATGCCGGAATGCAGAAATGTGGAATCGCCGATGGTGGCGACGATGGGTTTTGTCTCCGTGCCCGCCTTGGCCATGCCCACCGCGTTGCCGATAGAGGCGCCCATGCAGACGTTGGTATCGATGGCGCGCAAGGGTTCGACGGCGGCCAGGGTATAACAGCCGATGTCGCCGGTGACCCGGGCATCCAGCGCGCGCAGTGCCATATAGCCGCCCGTGTGGGGACAACCGGCGCACAGCACCGGCGGCCGCAAAATGGGCTTGATGTTCCATTCATGGCTCTCTTCCGCCGCCGCCATCAACCCGGCCTTGGCCAATCCGGCGCGAATGACTTCGGGTGAGAATTCACCGCAGCGCGGGAAGAAGACCTTGCCTTCGGCTTTGATCCCCATGGCCTTAACTTCGGTCTCGATGAACGGCTCCAATTCCTCCACCACCAGCACCTTCTCGACGCTGTCGCAGAAAGCCTGCACGGTTTCCCTCGCCAGGGGATAGGAGGATGCAAGCTTCAACACGCTGACGCCGGGCACCACTTCCTTGACGTACGGGTAGGAGGTGCCGTTGGTGATGATGCCGTATGTGGTATCGCCCTTTTCCCAGCGGGTCAGGGGCGAGGCCTCGAAATAGCGTTGCAGCCTCGCCTCCCGCTCCACCACGAAAGGATGGCGCACGCGGGCGACGGCGGGCAGAACCACGTTCTTGTTGGGATCATCGATAAACGGTTTGTCCTCCGGCGTTATTCTGGGCCCAGTGAAAACCGGGCTGCGCGTATGGGACAGCCGCGTGGTGGCGCGCAGAATAACCGGGGTATCGAATTCTTCGCTGATATCAAAGGCCAGGCGGGTGAAATCCAGGGCCTCTTGCGCATCGCTCGGCTCCAGCACCGGGATATTTGCCAGGCGGCAGAACAGCCGGGTGTCCTGTTCATTCTGGGAGCTATGGATGCCCGGATCGTCACAGACCGCCAACACCAAACCGCCGTTGACGCCCACATAGGTTTGCGACATGACCGGATCGGCGGCGACGTTCAGGCCCACATGCTTCATCGCCGCCAGGGCACGGACCCCCTGGAACGAAGCGCCAATGGCCACATCGACGGCAACTTTCTCGTTGGTTGACCATTCCGCGTTGACCTCGTCGGCGTCATAGGTCGCCAAGCTTTCCAGGATCTCCGTGCTGGGGGTGCCGGGATAGGCGGAGGCGACCTTGACCCCCGCTTCCCATGCGCCACGGGCGATAGCCTCGTTTCCGGTCAGTGGATGGGCTTGGGTCCGCGCTTGGTCCTCGGATCGGTCATCAGGCCGCACCGCTTCCATTTTGTTCATGAATCCATTCCCGCGACGATGCTCTTGAATTGCAATCAAAGGCCCACCGTCCGTTTGGGCGGCGGGCCAAGCGTGAGGAATTATGGCGCAACGGCGCGCGGTCTTCGTTGATATGAGTCAAAGTGCCGGATAGTGGCTATTTCAACCCGGCGGCGTCCAGTCCGTGTCCGGATCCATGGGATAGACGGGACGCGGCAGGTTCCGCCATTGGAAGCGGCTAAGCACCGGCGATGTCAGACCGGCGGTGTCCACCTCGTAGACATGTTCGGGTGGAAACCAGGGAATGAAACCGGCCCGGAAGTGGCCCCGTGATTTGACGCAGACCGTTCGTGCCTGGGCGATATCCAGGCCGAACATTTCGAAAAACATCGGGTCGGCGGCCTGATGGCGGGCCGAGATGACGACGACCGTGATGCCGTCTTCACCGCCTATTTGCAGGGCCGCGCACGGGCCTAGTTTCAGCCGGCGGTCCTTGTAGATACCCAGGCGCCCGACCATATCGCCGTCATGCAGTTTCAGGACTTCCGCCTTGCACTCGAAACGCTTGGAAAACTCCGTATCGCCGGTACGGTTGAATACCGCATCGAAGGTGGCGCCTTCACCCAGCGCGTGCGCCTCTAGTGCCAGCTCCTGATCAAAGAAGGCGCCGTAATAGACGCCCTTGGCGCCGCCGGCGACCAACGCCGCCAGCAGCCAGGTGGTGCGTCCCTCGCCGCCGCCGCCGGGATTGTCGCCGGCATCGGAAAATATGATCGGCGTCCCCTCGTTACGATTTGCCAGCGTCACCGCTTCGTCGATGGAGGTCAGTTCCCGGCTGAAGGCGGCGCGGTTGTTCCAGGCCCGGGTGGCGATTTCGTTGGCCAGCCCGGCCGCCTTGTCCACGTCGGTGCGGGCGGTGACAACGATGGACAGGCCGTTCTTGGCGCAGTCGGAAAAGGCGAAATTGCCAAACACCGAGACATTGACGATCTCGCCCGCTTCCTCCCGGGCGCGGCGTTGGCCGTAGTCGATCAATTCACCATAGGGGCCCGCCGCCGTCAGCAATGTGGTGGAGGGCGGCACCAGGGGCAGCCGGATGAAGTTCTGGATCGGGCGCATGCCGGCGAACATCTGGCGCATCAGCAACGCCGCTTCCTCGCCGCGCTGAACCTGATCCACATGAGGGTTGGTCTGATAGCCGATAATGGCGTCGGTCGCCGCCGCCATGGCGCCGGAAATATTGGCATGCAGATCCAAGGTGGCGATCACCGCGACATCGCCGCCCACCGCGTCCCGGATCGCCGTCATCAAGGTGCCGTCCGGATCACCATCGTCGGTCGCCACCATGGCTCCGTGATTGGCAATATAGACGCCGTCCAACGGACCGGCGGCTTCCAGACCGGCGATGATTTGCGCCACGCAGGCCGTAAAGAATTCACCGTTCACCGGCCCCCAAGGCGGGCAGTTGGTCAACAGCAGGGGCACCGGCGTCCAGGGGCCGGTGGCGTCCATGGTCTGGACAAAAGCAGCCATTTCGCGCGGCACCGTAGAGACGGATTTGCGCGCCTCCACCACGATGTCGGCGCCGGTAACATACAGCGCGTTGCGAAAATCAGCTTCTTTCGCGATGGGTGAAAACGCGTTGCTTTCCAGCATCACGCCGCATAGGGCAACCCGCCTGTTTTTTTCCGACATTTATATTCACCTACTCCCGGGGGGAGTGCTTGGCCAGGATGCGCTGCAGCGTGCGCCGGTGCATGTTCAGGCGCCGCGCGGTTTCGGAGACATTGCGGTCGCACAATTCATAGACTCGTTGAATATGCTCCCACCGCACCCGGTCGGCGGACATGGGCCGCTCGGGTGGGTCCGGGTTTTCACCCTCCGGGGCCAGCAAGGCGGCCTCGATCGCGTCGGCGTCCGCCGGCTTGGAAAGATAGTCCACCGCGCCCAACTTCACCGCCGCCACTGCCGTGGCGATGTTGCCATAGCCGGTCAGCATGACGATGCGGCCGTCTGGCCGTACATCCCGCAGAGCGGTCACCACGTCCAGGCCGCTGCCGTCATCCAGGCGCAGATCGACCACCGCGAAGTCGGGGGCAATTTTTCGGGCCTGGTCGATAGCCTCTTCCACCGAAGCCGCCGTGGTTACCTCGAAGTCGCGCCGGCTCATGGCCGTGGCCAGACGCTGCAGCCAGACCTTGTCATCATCAACCAACAGAAGAGACCGCGTTGTTTCGGCGCCGCCCGTGTTATCCGCCGTCATGTTTTGTGCTCCCCATGGGTTGATCTTCCGTCAGTTCTATTATGTGCCTTGGCCAGCGAATGACAACCGTTGCGCCCTGCCCTTGCTTGTGGTTGAAAAAATGCAGACTGCCGCCGGTGCGCTCCAGCAGGGTCTTGGAAATGAATACACCCAGTCCCATGCGCCCGGATCCCGGCCGGGTGGAAATATAGGGGTCGCCCAATATGCCGAGGATATTGGGCGGGAACCCAGGCCCGTCATCGGCGATCGAAAGCTCCACCAGGGTCTCGTCCCAGGTGAATTCCAAATCGACACGATTGGCGGAGAATTCAGCGGCGTTTTCGATCAGATTGCCCAGACCCTGGATTATTTCCGGGCTGCGGCGCACCAGGGGCGCCACGGTTGTGGCCTTTGCCGTCACCCGCATCTCCGTTTCATCATCACCATATAGATCCGCGGCATCGCTGATCAGGGCATCAAACGCCATGCGCGAAACGGCTGGGTCGGTGCCGGCCGAGGGGTTGCGGGCCAGGCTGGCCAGAATATCCCGGCAGCGCGCAACCTCGCCGTTCAGGACTTCCAGATCGGCGTGGGTTTCCCCATCCGGCGGCTGATCATGCAGCAGTTCCTTCGTGATCAGCGCGATGGTGCCAAGCGGCGTGCCCAGTTCATGGGCCGCCGCCGCCGCCAGTCCGCCCAAGGCTGACATTTCCTGCTCCTTGGACAAGGTCGCCTGGGTCGCCGCCAAGGCATCCGACATGCGGCGGGATTCCTCCGCCACCCGCCAAGCGTAAAACATTAACAAGGTCGTGCCCACCACCAGGGAAATCCAGATCGCCGCGTCATACAACGGCGGCAGGCGAAACCCTGGCTCCGGCCAGGGCAGCGGCAGATGAAACACCGCCAACAGAGAGACGCAGATGAACGCCAACAGACCGAGATAGACGGCACTGCGCAGACTGAGGATGGTGGCCGAGATGGTGACCGGCACCAGGAACAGCAGGGCGAAAGGATTGTCCAGGCCGCCGGTCAAATACAGCAAGACCGCGAGTTGCACGATATCGAATGCCAGATAGATCGCCGCGGCCCGGTCATGATGCCAGTCGTTCAAACGATACCGGGCGATGATCCAGAAATTGACGACGGCGGAGGCGGCGATGGCCGCCATGGCCGGCAGCATGGGCAATTCAAAATCCAGAAAAACATCAACCACCAGCAGTGCGGCGACCTGGCCGGCAATGGCCAGCCATCGGATCGCCAACAAGGTCCGCACCCGCACCTGGCCCATGGCCGGGCGGGTCAGTTCGGGAGGTGCGATGCCGTCTGTTAGCGCCATGAATATGTATTAAGTAAATTTGGCCTAAGGTGCAATCTAAGGTGCAATCGCCGCCGCCAAAGCCAACAGGGCCTCGTCATGGCCCGGTGCCGCCATCAGTGACAGGCCCAGGGGGCAATTGTCTAGTTCGGTCAGGGGCAGGTTGACCTGGGGGCAACCGGACAGACCGGCGATGCAGGTCAGGCCCATGCTGCGCCAGCGGAAGTCATCCAGGGCTGTCTCCGGCGTCTCGCGCAGGGGCGCGATGCCGGGGGCGGTCGGCAGGCACAGGATATCACCACCGGCCAGCAGCGCGACCATGCGTTGCCGAACCGCATCGCGCATCTGGTCGCTTGCCGCCTCCGCCTCGGCCGTGATGGTGGCGCACGTGGCAAAGCGGTCGGCCACGCCGGGACCAAAACTGGGTTTCGTCTGCTCTATCCAGGCGCCGTGACTGCGCCAGATATCGGCCATTTGCAGGGTGCGAAAATGGGGCATCCACTTGTCCGGCCCGGCTTCGCTGACCAGCACATCCCGCCGCGTCTCGAAATGCGCGGCGACCAGGTTAACCGCCGCCGCTAATGCAGCTGTCGGTCCATCTTCCAACAAGGCAAAGCAATCCCGCGCCACCAGCAAACCAGCGGGCCTGGCGGCTTCGTTGAAGTCAGGCAATAGCACCCGGCCAATTTCCTGCATCATGGCGCCGCTTCGGGTGAACCAGCCAATGGTGTCGAAACATGGCGCCAAGGGATGCACGCCGTCGACGGGAATGCGGTCTTGCGTCGTGCGGATGCCGTGAATGCCGCAAAACCCGGCCGGCATGCGGACTGAGCCGCCGGTATCCGAACCCAGGGCGAAATCCACCAGGCCCGCCGCCACCGCCGCCGCCGAGCCCGATGACGAACCACCGGGGATCCGTCCCGGCGCGTTGACATTGACGGGTGTGCCGTAATGAGCGTTCTGCCCGGTGATGGAAAAGGCCATTTCATCCGTTTGCGCCTTGGCCACCAAATGGGCGCCCGCCGCCAATAGCTTGCTTACCGACGAGGCCGTGGCCGTTGCCGGGCCGTGACTGGCCAGCCAGTCCGGGCTGCCGGCGCCCGTGACATGGCCGGCGATGTCGTAGAGATCCTTGGCGGCAAATTGGAGGCCGGACAGCGCGCCCTCGCCGGTCGGCGCCAGGTCAACCGCGTCGTGCTTGATATAGGCGCCAATATCTTCGGCCATGGGATCACCTTTCTTGAGGCCCGGCTGTGAGCCCCATCACTTCTGTTCCGTCCCATCCTACCCATCTTCTATCAGCACGAAAGGACTGTTCGATGTTGGAATTAGGCACGAACGCTCTGAAATATACGTGGTTCTGGTGGTGTCACGTCGCCGATGTCATACCACTTTGGAATCCCTTCGGTGCGTTCTTTTCAGTGATGGTGATGGTTGCCCTGTTTGGCATGGCCATTAAACACATCAAGGGTAAAGACTAGCGATTCTTGCTGGTGTACAAGGTGGCATGCAATCAGCAGGCTTTCAGGATCAATTTGCCATAGGCGACCGACAAATCGGCGGCGGTGCGCCGTGCCTGTTTATCGCCGAGGCCGGGGTGGCCCATTTTGGCGATATGGACCTGGCGATCCAGCTGGTTGAATTGGCCGCCGAGGCTGGCGCGGATGTCTTTAAGACCCAAGTATTTGATGTGGATCAGTTGATCGCCGCCGAACTGATGGAATGGCGCGACCGCCTGCGCCCACGCAATTTGTCCTTGCCGGAATTCAAGGAGCTGAAAACGCTGTGCGATGAACGGGGCCTGCTGTTCATGGCCACGGCCCATAATGAAAGTCGCATTCCCTGGTTGGAGGAACTGGATGTCCCGGCCATCAAGGTGGGCTCGGGCGAGCGCGGCAATCCCGGCTTTCTGACCCGGTTGGCCGAGTTGGGCCGGCCCATGTTGGTCTCCACCGGCATGTATGACGAACGGGACGTGGAAGAAGCGCTGGACGCCTGCGCCAAGGGCGGCTGCGATCAGGTTGCCCTGTTGCATTGCATCACCGCCTATCCGACGCCCAGCGATCAGGTCAACCTGATGGCCATGGACCGCCTGGCGGAAATCTTCGACGGCCCCGTGGGCTATTCCGATCACACCGAGGATCATTTGGCGATATTGTCGGCGGTGGCGCGCGGCGCGGAAGTGGTGGAGAAGCACATCACCATTCTGCGTGACGTGCCCAATGCCCAGGACTGGAAGGTTTCCGCCGGCCCCGAAGATCTTGGTAATCTGATCGCCGACATCCGTCGATTGGAGGCCATGCTGGGCCATGGCCGCAAAGAGGCTGCCGATGTGGAGCAGGAGGGCCGGGTCTGGGCGACCAAGTCCGTGGTCGCGACCCGTGACCTGCCGGCGGACACCGTCCTTGGGCCGGATGATCTGATTACCAAGCGCCCGGGCACGGGTATCCCCGCCAATCAGCTCGACCAGATGATCGGCCGCACTTTGGCGCGGGCGGTGGCGGCGGATACCCTGTTGCAGATGGACGATCTGGCATGAGCGCGAAAAAAATCTGTGTCTGGTCCGGCAAGCGCGGCGGCTTCGGCGCCCTGACCCCGACCATGCGGGCGATCCAGGATCATGATGATCTGGAGCTGGCCCTGGTGGTCACGGATCAGCATCTCTATGACAAATTTGGCCGTACCATCCGGGAAGTCGAGGGACAATTCCCCGTCGCCGCCGCCATCGACATGGAACAGGCCGGCGACAGCAACGAAGAACGCGCCCGCGCGGTGGGCCTTTGCCTGCAACGTTCGGTCGATGTGCTGGCTGATCTGAAACCGGATGCGTTGTTGGTGATCGGCGACCGGGGTGAAGTCTTTGCCGCCTGTATCGCGGCCCACAATATGCGCATCGCCATCGCCCACGTGCAGGGCGGCGATCTGTCGGGCAGTTTGGACGAGCCGGTGCGTCACGCCATTACCAAGCTGTCACACATTCATTTTCCCTCCACCGAACAATCCGCCGAACGTATCCATCGCATGGGCGAGGAGCCCTGGCGCATTCATGTGGCGGGCGATACCCATATCGACCAGATCCTGCTGGGTACGGCCACGGCCGAAGATGAATTGCGTCAACGCTACGAACTTCCGCCTGATGAACCGTTCGTGCTGTTGTTGCAACATTCGGACTCGACCGTGCCGCAGGCCTCCCGCGCCCAGATCGACGCCACCCTGGCCGGCGTGGCCAAGGCCGGTCTGCGCACCATGCTGGTCTATCCCTGCTCCGATCAGGGTTATGAAGGCATCATCGACGGCCTGGAAGCAGCCCGTGGCGGGCCCGGCATATCGGTGCATCAGAACATCCCCGCCCCGGATTTTATCGGTCTGCAAAAGATCGCGGCCTGTCTGGTCGGCAATTCCTCCGCTGGGTTGATCGAAGCGCCATATTTCGCCCTTGGCGCTGTCAATGTGGGCGACCGGCAAATTGGCCGTGAGCGGGCCGCCAATGTGATCGACGTGCCCTACGATGGAAATGCGGTCGCCGTCGCTATTCAAAAGGCCCTGTATGATGATGGTTTTGCCGCCGCAATGGCCCGTACGCCGCCGCCCTTTGGCGATGGTACCGCCTATCGCCATATTACCGACACGCTCGCCGGGCTGGAAGTGGACGAACGTCTGTTGAACAAACGCATGAGCTATTGATGGTTAAGCCGGCGCTGCTTTACTACCGCTTACTGAACTGGCAGCCGGAGAACCAGGCCCTGGCGGCGGATGCCTTCGACGTGCGGGCGTTGGACAATCCGGATCAGGACACGGATGATATTCTTGCCGATATTCAGGCCTGCTGCGCGCCCCTGGGGTTTTATTTCGGATCCGAAAAGATGGACCGATGTCCGAATCTCAATGCCATCGTGACGAACACGACCGGCGTGCCCCATATCGACATGGCGGCGGCGGCGGCGCGAAATATCGCCGTGTTTTCGTTGAAAGACGAACAAGCCTTTTTGGACACCATCACACCCACGGCGGAGCATACCTGGGGTTTGCTGCTGGCGTTGCTGCGGCGCACGCCGTGGTGCTTTGATCATATCAAGTCCGGCCATTGGAACCGCTTTGACTGGGGCGCGCCCGCGATGTTGTCGCGGCTGAAATTGGGTATCATCGGTTATGGCCGCTTGGGCCGGCGCGTGGCGCGTTATGGCGCGGCGTTCGATATGTCGGTGCGCTACCACGATCCGTTCGTCGCTTCGGACGGGACGACAGAACGGGTAGATAACCTTGTTGATCTGGTCGCCTGGGCCGATGTCATCAGCCTGCACGTTCCCGCGCTGCCCGAAACCCAAAACATGATCAATGCCCATGTGATCGGACAGTTTAAGCCCGGCAGTCTGTTCATCAACACGGCGCGGGCTGAACTGGTTGATGAAGCGGCCCTGCTGACGGCGCTTCGGGACGGCCGGATCGCGGGATATGGCGCGGATGTGCTGGACGGCGAATTCGACCTGGATTTCAAGGCCGGCGAACATCCCCTGGTGCGCCACGCGCAAAACCACGACAACGTACTGCTGACGCCCCATATCGCGGGCTCTACCCATGATGCCTGGCGGGAAACTCAAGGTCGGGTGATTGACATGGCGCGGCGACATTTTGAGGATTGGAAACCATGAATATAATTCCCGGTGCCGTTTGGGGCCTAATTCCCGCTCGTGGCGGCTCCAAATCCATTCCCCTGAAGAACCTAACGCCGTTCGTGGGCCGCCCGCTGATCGATTTTCAGATCCTGGCGGCGCGAAGTTCAGGCATCTTCGGGCGCCTGTTGTGCAGCACCGACCATCAGGCCATTACGGCCCGTTGCGAGACCCTGGGCGTCGAGGTGCATCCCCGGCCCGGACATCTGGGCGCCGACGACACCCCGGTCATGGATGTGATCGCGGACCTGCTGGAGGATATTCATGAGCGGGAAGGCGCGGTGGCGGAATGTATTGCGCTGCTGCAGCCCACTTCGCCGTTTCTGTTGACCGAGCATATTCGCTGGTCGGTGAATGCCTTGCTGGCGGATGCCGGCGCCGGTTCGGCGCAAACCGTCGTGCCTTGCCCCCATAACCATCATGCCGTCAATCAACGGGTGATCGAGGATGGCGTGGTGGACTTCCGCTTTGCCGAACAGCGCGCCGCCGCCTTCAACAAGCAAAAAAAGGAAAAACACTACCTTTTTGGCAATTTTCTGGTCTTTCGCGCCGAGGCGGCCCTGGCGCAGAAAACCCCCTTCGCCAACCCGTCCATACCCATCGAGATACCATTTGCGCACGGCTTTGACCTGGATGCACCAGACGATGTGAAGTTGGGTCAGGCTTTGCTGGCAGCCGGCCTGGTTGAGTTAACAAATTCTTAATTTTTGTTCTTGAAACCAATGTCGATTCGATCCATTTTACATAAGTAGTCTGTTCATTTGTTGTTTGGCGTAATACTCCAATAACTGGGCAGGTGACGATGGAGGAAGGCAAAAGCAAGGCGGTGTTAAGCCGGCGCAAGGCCCTGACCAGGCTAGGGCTGGCGGCTGCTGTCGTTTATGCAGCACCGACCATTACCCATATAGAGGCCGAGGCTAAGAGAAGACGACGCGCCCGCCCGTCCCATATTTGCCCCGGCGGCAGCTGCAGCGGCGGCAAGGGCAAGGGCGGCAAAAGCAAGGGCGGCGGCAAAAGCAAGAGCAAAAGCCGCTCCAAATCTCGAGGCAAAGGCAAGCGTTGAGGTTACGCCCTTCAGAACACTATTTAGTGTAAAAATGAATCCATATAATCGTATTTGCGGATTCAGATGCGAGAACTTGTGGACCGCCAACGCCGAAATGGCAGTTTTCGTGAAATTCTCTGCCCTTGATGTTTTCTTCTGAATATAACGAGGGATATGGAATGCCGGTGCCGGCGTCCTTGGCTTCGGGTAAATTATCAAATTCTTAAATTTTGCCCTTGATATTGGAGTCGATTGGAACGATTTTAGGCAAGTATTCTGTCTGTTCACGTAATCGGCGGAATTTTGTTTGGCATTCTGTCAGTTTGCGTAATCGACAGGATATTGAGGGGCAAAGTTGGCTTGCCAACCATGCCCGGACAGGTATTCATGGAAGAAACCAGTAACAAGTCCGTATTGAGTCGCAGAAAGGCTCTAACCCGGCTCGGTTTGGCAGTTGCTGTCGTTTATGCGGCCCCGACCATTACCCATATTGATGCCGAAGCGAAAAGAAGAAGACGTGCTCGCCCGTCCAACGTCTGCCCCGGCGGCAGCTGCAGTGGCGGCAAAGGCAAAGGCGGCGGCAAGAGCAAGGGCGGCGGCGGCAAAAGCAAGGGCGGTGGCGGCAAGGGCAAAGGCAAGGGTTGAGGCCGCGCTGGCGGAGATGGCTTGCCGCACGGAATCGGAAACCACAGCTTCGCAAGCCACAGATTCGCAGGCCGCAGATTCGCAAACCTTAGTCCTGGCGGGACCCCACCACGGTATTACTGTAACCGGCGCTAAGGAACTGGAATCCTTTCTTTTTGAACTGATCCCTGATTGGCCGCGTCTTACGGACGAGACAGAGGCGGACCAGGCCGCAATCGACCCCATCGCCGTGAAAAGTGAAGACGGGCATTGGCGGATTTCATCGCCCCATGTGGATCTGGAAGAATTTGACCTGGACGACGGCTATATGGTTGCCAATACGCTGATTGGCGCCTTGATCGCCGGTTATGTGGCCCAGGACGAAAATCTTGCCTCTCTTCATGCCGGCGCGGTGCGCATTGGCGACGGCCTGATCATCATGCTTGGCGATAACCTCAGTGGCAAAAGCACATTCTCAACTGTCCTGGCCGCCCGGGGACAAAAATTTTTCACTGACGACCGGATCGTATTGGATCTCTCGACGGACCGGCCCGCGGGTCGTTCGTTGGCCATTGCGCCGAAATTGCGCCTGCCTCTGCCTGAAGAGGCCGACGAGGATTATCGGGATTTTGTCGACGACAACAGCCTGCTGACCTGGCCCGAGATGACAGTCCTCCGTCTTGCTCCCGATCTGGCCGCCGAATTTGGCGGATCACTGCCCATTACGGCTATTGTGCACCTGCGGCGGGATACCAAGGCCGGGCAACCGACCCTGACTACCATGCCCCGGCCCGCCATGATCCTTGTTTTGCTGGAACAGATTTTCGCGCCGCATTTTAATCAGCAAGGTGAATTGGCGGCCTGTGTTAGATTGGCGGGCGACGTGGATTGCTGGCAATTGGACTATGCCTCCGCCTTTGACGCCGCCGAAACCTTGATTGCTCACTTCAGCTAAGGCCTGGAAAGATGAGCCGCTATCGCCGCCGTCCCGGCATCAACGAAACCCCGGTCGAGGAAGAATTATTCCTGATCGCCGGCGACAGCGGCGATATTTTTCATCTGGACCAACTGGCCATGTCTATCTGGCGCGCCCTGGAACAGCCCAGCAGCATCGCGGAGTTGTCGGCACTATTCGCGGAGGCCTTTCCGGACGTTGATCCTGGGATATTGACTAAGGATCTGGCGGCCGCGATCGAGACCTTGCTGAATGGTGACTTGATCGAAGTCTGCGATTGAGCCTGCGCCGGGTCGTGTTAGGTTGGGTAGCGCAAATAACCTACGCAATTGGAGTAGCTCATGACCCGCATGACCGGTGGCCAAGCCCTTGTCAAATCCATCACCGCCCACGGCGTCGATACCATATTTGGCCTGCCGGGCGTGCAGCTGGACTGGTTCTTCAATGCCCTGCATGACGAAGGCAACAATATTCGGGTCATCAACAGCCGCCACGAACAAGGCGTGGCCTACATGGCCCATGGCTATGCCCAGTCAACCGGCAAGGTTGGCGCCTTTGCCGTTGTTCCGGGCCCCGGTGTCCTTAACACCACGGCCGCGCTCAGCACCTCGTTGGCGGCGAATGTGCCGGTGCTATGTGTCACGGGGCAGATCCCGTCGGGCCATATCGGCCGGGGCCATGGCCAGTTGCACGAAATCCCCGATCAGCTCTCCATTCTGCGCGGCCTGACGAAATGGGCCGAACGCATTGATCATCCCACCGATGCCCCCGCCAAGGTAGCGGAGGCCTTCCGCCAATTGCGCACCGGCCGGCCCCAGCCCGTGGCGGTCGAGATGCCCCTGGACCAATTGGCCAAGAGTTGCGATGTGGATTTGCAAGATGCGGCGACAGCCTACGCCCGCCCGCCGGTGGACGAGGATGCCGTGGCGGCGGCGGCGGCGTTGCTGGCGGATGCCAAGACACCGATGATTTTTGTCGGCAGTGGCGCCGTGGCTTGCGGCGAGGCGGTAGAGGCCCTGGCCGAGATGCTGCAGGCCCCGGTGATCGGCAACCGCACGGGCCGGGGCATATTGTCCAACCGCCACTATCTTTCCCTGACTCAGTACGCCAGCCACAGCCTGTGGGAAAAGGCGGATGTCGTTCTGGCCGTGGGCAGCCGCTTGCAGCAGCCACGCATGAATTGGGGTACCGACGATGGCTTGAAGATCATCCATCTGGACATCGACCCGGTCGAGATCCAGCGCATAGGTGGCGCCGATGTGGAAATTGTCGGCGATGCCCAGGACATCATGCCCGCCCTGGTGGATGCGGTTGGGAAAAAGGCCCCGGCCCGGGAGTCCCGTAGGGAGGAACTTGAAACCCTCGAAGGCAGCGTGCACGCCATGCTGGAAGACAAATTGGGACCGCAAATGTCCTGGATCAAGGTCCTGCGGGAGGGCCTGGATGACGACGGAATCTTCGTCGACGAGCTGACCCAGGTCGGTTACGTCTCCCGCGTCGCCATGCCCATCTATCACCCGCGCACCTTTTTGACCTCGGCCTATCAAGGTACTTTGGGTTGCGGTCTGGCCACCGCCATCGGGGCCAAGATCGCCCATCCGGACCGCCAAGTCCTGTCCATCAATGGCGATGGCGGCTTCATGTACAACGTCCAGGAACTGGCGACGGCGGTGAAATACAATGTGCCGGTGGTGGCCGTCGTTTTCGCCGATGGCGCCTTCGGCAACGTCCGGCGCATGCAGCAAAACCTCTACGACAACCGCACCATCGCCTCTGATCTGACCAATCCGGATTTCGTTGCCATGGCGGAAAGTTTCGGCTGCGCCGCCTATCGTGCCGAAAGCCCGGACGAACTGGCCAAAACCCTGCCTGAAGCTTTCAAGCAATCCGTGCCAACGGTGATCGAGGTACCGTTTCCGCCGACGCCCGATCCCTGGTCGGTCATCATCCCGCCGCGCAACCGCCCCGCACGCTGACGGAGTTTAACTTCCAAGCGCGTGCTCAATGATGGCGGCGGCGCAGGCGTCCGGATCCTCCTGGACCATCAGGTGCAGACAACCGGGCATGGTGCGCCATTCGCCCCGTGGCATATTGTCGGCGATAGAGGCCATGGTGCCGGGCGCCCAGGAGTGCAGATCCGGCAGCACATCCTGATCGGTGGCATAAATCCGGGCCCGGGTCGCGACGTTCGCGGTCAACTCGAAGATGCCGCTGGTTGGACAATTTCCGTAGATTGCTGATTCAATCAGGCCCGGACAGCGCAAATTCAGACCTCCATCCGGGTCCGCCACCACGGCCGCGTCCAGATAGGCTTCCATCATGTCATCGGCGAAGCGGCGGTAAGTGATGATTTTATCAACTTCATCCCGCAATGCGGCGCGGTCGGGAAAGTGGTTTCGGCGCTGGGCCGCCCAGCGGATGAAAACCGGCGAATGTGCTTCGGCGGCAGCCCGCTCCGGGTGTCCGATCGGCGGATAGATCGGCGGTTCGAACAAAGTCAGGCTGTCGAACGGCGCCTTATCCAGCTCGGCCTCCAGCAAAATGGCGGCCAGCCCGCCCAGGGAGTGGGAGGCGAAATGCAACGGCGCCTCCGGCTCGATCATCGGCCGCAATTGCCGGGTGATCGCGTCAAGATCCTCGGCGAAGCGCAGCATGGCATAATCATGCTCGATATCTTCCAGGGGCGAGGGTGAGGCGCCATGGCCCCGGGCGTCGTATGCAAAAACCTGAAATCGAGCACTTAACCGGCGCAACAGCGGCAGATAACAACCCGCATTGAAGCCGTTGGCATGGGCAAAGATCAACGCCGGCGCATTACCCGAAGCCTCAACTGGCGCGGCCAGGACTCGATAAACGCTGATCGCCATGCCTCCCGTCGAAGGCACGGTGAAGGCTTCCGCGAATGACGGTGGCAGGGTTGGACTAAGCATGACCGCGGCCGGCGGACTAATAGGCAAGTTCGGTGTAAATGGGATCGACTGATTTTCCCCAGGCATCGTTGTAGCGTTCCAACAACACCTCGGCCGGGGTGCGGCCGGCGGCAACGGTTTCGTGCAGGCTGCCCAGATATTCTGTTTCATCCGCCGTCACGGCACCGGGGCGGGCCCGGCCCCGCAGCCCGTCCATGGCGATCTCCAGCGCCGGTTTGGCGATGTCCAGCAGCGTTCCGCCCTGATCCAACGGCGTGGCCAGGCCCAGGCGCGGCACCTCGGCCCGGATGCGGGCCATTTCCTCAACCGTGAAGTTCTTGACCAGATCCCAGGCCGCTTCCTGGGCGCCCTGGTTATATAGCAACCCGACCCACAGGGCGGGCATGGCACACAGGCTGGCCCAGGGCCCGCCGTCGGCGCCGCGCATTTCCAGGAATTTCTTCATGCGCACCTCGGGGAACAGGGTGGTCAGATGATCTTCCCAATCCTTCATGTTGGGCTTTTCGCCGGGCAGGGCGGGCAGTTTACCGGCCATGAAATCGCGAAACGACTGCCCCGTAGCATCCAGGTATTCGCCGTCGCGGTAGACGAAATACATGGGTACATCCAGGGCGTATTCCGCGTAAGCCTCGTAACCCATGTCGCCGTCAAAGACGAAGGGCAGCATACCGGTGCGGTCCGGGTCCGTGTCGGTCCAGATCTGGCTGCGGAAGGACAGGAAATCGTTCGGTTTCCCCTCGGTAAAGGGGGAATTGGCGAAAAGTGCCGTTGTCAGCGGCTGCAGGGCCAGGCCGACACGGAATTTCTGCACCATGTCTGCTTCCGAGCCGAAGTCCAGATTGACCTGCACTGTGCACGATCGCAACATCATGTCAGGCCCCAAATTGCCCCGGGTCGGCATATAGGCCAGCATCAGTTTATAGCGCCCCTTGGGCATGATGGGGATTTCGTCGCGGCGCCATTTCGGATCGAACCCCAGACCCATGAAGCCGACGTCCATTTCCTCCGCCACCACCTTGACCTGGGCCAGATGGGTATGCACCTCGGCGCAGGTCTGATGCAGATTATCCAGCGGCGCGCCGGATAATTCGAACTGCCCGCCCGGTTCCAGGGTAATCGTGGCGCCATCCATGGCCAGGGCGATGACATTGCCGGCCTCGTACACCGGCTGCCAGCCGAAACGCTGCAAACCCTCCAGCATCGCGCGGATGCCTTGGGGTCCTTCATAATCCAGACGGCCCAGATCGCCGTGGCGATAGGCGAATTTCTCGTGTTCCGTGCCAATGCGCCAACGGTCCCGCGGCTTTTCGCCATCGGCGATATAGGCAACAAGTTGGGAAAAATCTTCAACTGGCGGCGGCGCGCCGGCGGAATTATCAGACATACACTTTAACCTCGGCTTGCCGTCACGGGCCCGCCCGATACTCTTGCGACGGGCTAGACCCTATTCGAGTTAATGTATGCAAGGCTGGGATGCAAGTGGCAAGGCTGTTTGCCGTCAGGCCCGATTATCGCCGCGCATAGCCAGCCATAGGCTAAGAGCGGCCACGGCTGCGGTTTCTGTCCGCAATATGCGCGGCCCCAGGGACATGGGCACCACGAACGGCCGTTCGCGCAAGGCCGCTGCTTCCGATGCATCGAAACCACCCTCCGGGCCGATCAGGACAGCCCAGGGCCCCGGATCGACGCCATCTGGAAGCGGCTGCAACGCTTGCAAGGGCGGTGGGCCGCCGGCTTCGTCGCAGAACAACAGCTGCCGCCCATCGGGCCAGGTTTCCAGCACCTTGTCCAGGGGGCGCACGGGGTGCAATTCGGGCACGCTCAATCGACCGCATTGTTCCGCGGCCTCCGCCGCCGTGGTGGCGAGGCGCACCAGATTGATACGTTCCACCACTGTGCGCCGGGTCGTTGTGGGCAGCAGGGCGCTGACCCCGAGTTCCGTCGCCTTTTGCACCAGATAATCGACCCGGCCCCGTTTGATGGGCGCGAACAGCAACCAGACATCGGGTTCCGGCACCTGGGGCAGACTTTGCGCGACCAGCTTGAGCGAGGCCCAACCCTTGCCGATCCCATCGATGCGGGCCCGCCATTCCCCGTGCCGGCCATTGAACAAGGCAACCTCGTCGGCGGGGTTCAGGCGCAGTACAGAGCGCAGATAGTGGGCCTGGCTGGCGCCCAGCCCGACGATACCGTCGTCCGCCAGATCATCGTCCACCGCCAGGCGGATCTTGGCCCGTTGCAAAATTTTGTTCCGCTCTTGGCTCATGGCAATGTGGTATAGCCCATGGCGTGTTCAGAAACACCTAAATGAAACAACCATGGAAACATCGCAACCGTTTACCGATATTCCCGATGGCGGCTGGATCGCCCGGCATGCACCGGCGCGCCTGCGGCCCTATCTGCGTCTGGCCCGTCTGGACCGGCCCATTGGCACCTGGCTGTTGCTATGGCCGTGCTGGTGGTCCCTGGCCATGGCGAGCTCTGGGGCGAGCTCTGGGGCAAGCTCAGAGGCGAACTCGGCGGCGAGTTTTGCAGCTGCGCCGGGCTGGCCCGATCCCTGGCTGCTGGCGGCATTTGCCGTTGGCGCCCTGGTCATGCGGGGGGCCGGATGCGCCTGGAACGACATTACCGACCGGGATTACGACGGCCAGGTGGAACGCACCCGGCGCCGGCCCATTCCCAGCGGAGAGCTCAGCATCGGCCAGGCGGCCGCCTTCATGGTGCTGCTGGCCCTGATTGGCCTGAATATTCTACTGCGTTTCAACAATTTCGCCATGTTGATCGGGGTGATGTCCCTGGCGCCGGTGGTGATTTATCCCTTCATGAAGCGCATTACCTGGTGGCCCCAGGTGTTTCTTGGCCTGGCGTTCAATTGGGGCGCTTTGCTGGGCTGGGCGGCGGTGCGCGGCGAAATTACCCTGGCGCCGGTACTGTTGTATGCGGGCGGTATTGCCTGGACCTTGGGTTATGACACCATCTATGCCCATCAGGACAAGGTGGATGACGCTCTGATCGGCATCAAGTCATCGGCTCGGGCTCTGGGCGATAAAACGCGCCCCATGCTGTGGCTGTTCTACGGCAGCGCCATCGTTCTGTTCGGGCTGGCCGGCTGGCTGGCGGGTCTGGGGCCGTGGTTCCTGGCTGGTCTGGCCCTGGCGGCGCTGCAACTGGCCTGGCAGGCGGGGCGGCTCGATATAGACAATCCGGCGGACTGCCTGGCCAAATTTCGCTCCAACACCTGGTTCGGCTGGATCGTCTTCGCCGCCGCTGTGTTCGGCTAGCAGCTCTAATCGCCGGCGGCCATGGCATCGAGTCCTGCCTGGCCCCCTTTTAACCAATGGACGAAGAAATTTCGCGTCCAGCCCTCGATCTGGTCGCCATAGGCGTTCAGATTGGAAAATTGACGATCACGCGCCTGGGCGCCGGGCAAAACCATGCGATGGGCGGCCATTGTGCTCCAGCGCATGACCATGTCATTGGTCACGTCGGGGTGAAATTGAACGCCATAGGCATTGCCGATGCGAAAGGCCTGATCGGGAAACAGCTCGCTGCCCGCCAGATGTACGATCCCCGGCACGCCCCGGGGCAGGGTGAAACCTTCGCTATGCCATTGATAGAAATACTGTTCGTCTTTGAATAAATGGCGCCCGGCCGGGCTGGGCGTGATCTTGTAATAGCCGATTTCGTGGTAACCATCTTCGTGGTGTTCGACCCGTCCCCCCAATTTGCGGGCCAGCAACTGGGCGCCGAGGCAGATGCCCAGAAACGGCTTGTCCTCTCGCAGGGGAATATCCAGCCAGTCCAGTTCGGCCCGTATAAAGGGCAAATGGTCGTCATTGGCGCTCATGGGCCCACCGAAGATCACGGCGGCGGCGAAATCATCCAGAGTTTCCGGCAGAGGGTCGCCGCAGGCGTGGCGGCAGATGACAGGTTGATAACCGAACTCCTCCGCCACATGGGCAATCCGGCCGGGGTCGGAGGTATCCCGGTGGACGATGAGCAAAATTCGCTGTTTCATGGTATACTCATAACACGACCGCTGTTACCATTTCGTTATTCCGCCGCGCTGGCATCGACGCGCGATGGCGCCATGGAGTGGCTCAGGCGGCCTCGGCCAGTTTAAAGCCCATATCCCGGCAGGCCTGATCCAGGGCCGCGATACCATCGCCTGACAGCGCCATCAGGGGCGGGCGCATGTTGCGCCAGGCGCCATTGCCCGTGTTCTGCGCCATCAGCTCTTTCATTGCCGGCACCGCGCCATGGGGCTGCAGCATCAGGCGGGTCGCCGTGGCGATTTCCTGGGCCGCCGCCGCGCCGGCCTTATCGCCGGCCAGATGGGCGCTATAAACCGCCTGGCACAGGTTCGAGGTGGCATTGCCCGTGGCGGTAATGCAGCCCGCCCCGCCTGCTTGCAAGTCGGCCAGCAAATATTGCTCCGTGCCCGCGAAGGTACGGAAACCGGGAATGGCCTGGATGACCGCCTGCATGGCGGGCCAGTTGCCGGAGGAATCCTTAACCCCGACGATGGTGTCCGGATAGGCCTTATTCAGGCGCACCAGCAGATCGACACTGATATCCAGGCCGGTCATCAGGGGGAAGTCATAGACTACGATGCGCAAGCGGTCATCGGCCAGTTGTTGGATCACATGCTCGAACGACGCGAAAATGCCGTCGTCGCTGACGCCCTTGTAATAGAACGGCGGCAGCATGAGGATCTGGTTGAAGCCCGCATCCAATGCCGCCCTGGTCAATTCGATGGTGTCCGTGGGCGCGCAGCAGCCCGTGCCGATCAAAAGCTTTTCCTTGGCAATGCCCGAATTGGCGGCGGCGGCGATCACATCCAGCCGCTCCCTGGTGGAAAAGGAATTCGCCTCGCCCGTGGTGCCCAACACGGCTACGCCGTCGCAGCCGTTGGCCAGCAGCCATTTATGATGGCCCACCATGGCGTCGAGATTGACCGTCAGGTCATCGTGCAAAGGCGTTACGGCGGCGCTCCAGACGCCGGAAAGGGGATCGCTCATGGTGGGCTCCAATAATTAGGGTTCGCAGCTATGGTTCTCGGTCCAGCACGTGGTGTTCCAATGGTCCCGCATGCCGCTCGCTAATGCAACGGCCGCGCACCGAAATGCCAACCCGGTGTACACTATCCGGGTCATGGGTGACCAGGGGGTGCCAATCGAGCAGCGTCTTGCCCTCGGCCAGCAGACGATAGGCGCAGGTCGACGGCATCCAATACAATTGGCTGACATTTTGCGGGTCCAGCACCACGCAATCGGGCACCAGGGTAGAGCGCCGTTCGTAGCTGCCGCAGCTGCAGGCGCCAATATCCAGCAGGCGGCAGGCGACGTTGGTGAATGCCAGCTCGCCGGTTTCAATATCTTCAAGCTTATGCAGGCAGCATTTGGCGCAGCCGTCGCATAAGGATTCCCATTCGGACGGGGACATCTGGTCGAGCGTCTTGCGCTCCCAAAAGGGTTTTTCTTCGCTATCCGCCATGTTGGGCGATAAACGCCTTGATCCGGGGTGCGATTTCAGAGCGCCAGCGGCGGCCGTTGAAGACACCGTAATGGCCCACATCAGGTTGTTCGTAGTGTTCGTGCATATCGGCGGATAGATTGCGGCACAAATCGTGCGCCGCCCTGGTCTGCCCGACGCCCGAGATATCGTCCTTACCGCCCTCCACCGTCATCAGGGCGCAGTTGGTGATGGCGGCCGGGTCGATGGGCTCGCCACGATGGTGGAAAGTCCCCACGGCCAATTGATGCTCCTGGAAAACTTTTTGCACGGTCTGCAGATAATATTCCGCCGGCAGGTCCATCACCGCGCGATATTCATCGTAAAAGGCCCGGTGCTGATCGGCGCTGTCGCCGTCGCCCCGCAAAAGATTGTGGTACAGGCGCATATGTGCGCCCACGTGGCGGTCCAGGTTCATGGTCATGAAACCGCTTAATTGCACGAAACCGGGATAAACCCGGCGCATGAAGCCCGGATTGGGCGCCGGAACCCGTTGAATTACCGTGCGTTCAAACCAGTCCAGGGAATGGGACTGGGCCAGATCGTTGGGTGTTGTGGGATTGATCCGGGTATCGATGGGTCCGCCCATCAGGGTCATGGATCGCGGCGAGATCGGATCGCCCACGGCTTCCAGGAACGACACCGCCGCCAACAGCGGCACAGAGGGCTGGCAGACCGCCAATGTATGCGCGCCGGGGCCAATAACGGCGAGGAAATCCATCAGATAATCGATGTAGTCGTCCAGGTCGAAGGCGCCCTCTCGCAGGGGTACGCGCGAGGCATCGCGCCAATCCGTGATGTAGACATCGTGGTCGGGCAGCATGGCGCGTACGGTGTCCCGCAGCAAGGTCGCGAAATGGCCACTCAGCGGCGCCACGATCAGCAGTTTCGGGTGACCGAATGCGCCGGCTTCGTCGCCGGCGCGGACAAATCGCTTCAACTGCCCGAATGGCCGGCGGGCGACGATGTCCTCGTGCACGGGGATTTCGATCCCGTCAATATGGGTGCTGGTCAGGCCAAAAGCGGGCTTTTGATAATGTCTGGAGCCGGCCTCAAAGATCTCGCAGGCCGCTGCCATGGCCCGCCCGGCGGGGGTATAGCTCATGGGATTGAGTGGGTGGCGCAACAATAACTGGTTGGCCTCGGCCGCGAAACGAAACGGCGCCATGGCCGACTTCTGCATCTCGTGCATATGATAAATCAAACGACAGTACCCACGGTTACGCACCGACAACCCGAGTCGGCATCAATTACAAGACATCTAAACAGCGATTATGCTGCAATGCAACAAAAACGCCGTGTGTGTTCGATATATGGCATTACCCCTATCAATTCGTTAGCATCCTTGAAAATGAGTATCTGTCAGGGGGAAGAGCCGAATGGACATGCAGCCGACTGCCCGCCAGCAAAAACTGGTCAAAAAGGCGCGGGAACTCGCCCTGGATTGTTTCGCACCGCGCGCCGCCGACTATGATCGCGACGCCCGATTCCCGTTCGAGGATTACGCCGATATGCGGGATGCGGGGTTTCTCGCCTTGTGCATACCCGAGGAGTACGGCGGCCTGGGCGCGGATCTGGAAACCTATTGCCTGGTTTCGGAGCAGCTGGCACAGGGCAACGCCTCGACCGCGCTGACCTATAATATGCACTGCCTGACCATGCTGATGATGGGTGAGATGGCCGATGTCCACGAGATGAGCGATGAGAAACGCGCCCGGCACGGGGAATTGCGCGCGGTGAATTTCCGCGAGGTCGTCGAACAAGGCGTCTATTACGGCCAGCCCCACAGCGAACCGGTGGAAGAGGGCGAGACGGACAAGGTTTTCACGGTCGGCGGCCGGCGATTCGGTACCCTTGCCGACAAGGTGGAGGGGGGATACCGCCTGAATGGGCGGAAATTCTTCGTCTCCCTTGCGGGCGCGGCCGATTATTTCGCCACGCCCGCGATCCTCAATGTCGATGGCGCGTTTGTTGAGCGGACGCTCTACCTGAAAGTCCCGCGGGAAGCCGACGGCGTGACGTTCTCCGGCGATTGGGACCCTATCGGTATGCGGGCAACGGTCAGTCGGAATATGGAACTGAAGGATGTTTTCGTGCCCGATGAGGGCGAAATTCTGCCCCCCGGCGTTTTTGGTGGGCTGTATCTCAACGCTGCCCATGGACCTTTGCTGTTCTCGGCGACGTTTCTGGGCATCATGCAGCAGGCCTATGCCTATACGCTGGATTATCTGACCGGCGGGGCCGCGGGCGCGCCCGCGAAAGGGCCGGTGGGGCCGGTGATGGGCAATAGCATCGCTGATATGTTGTTCAAGGTTGAAGCCACGCGGGCGCTCTACCTGCGATCGGTTTCAGAGGCAAAAATGACGCCGACCCACGAAATCCGCCAGCGGGCGCGGGCGGCGCACGTCATGGTGCAGCGATCCGTCGTCGAGGTGACCCAGGAAGCCATCCGGGTTTGTGGCGGCCGCGCCCTGCTGAGGCAATTTCCCTTGGAACGCCTTTTGCGCGATGCCCAGGCATCTTCCGTGATGCGGCCCTGGACGCGGGAGATTGCCACCGAAGCCGCCTGGGAGAGCGCCCTGCAACAGGCCCGGCAGGAAAATGGCGCGGAAGATTAGCACCTGAATTTGTGCATCGATATTATCGCTGTTAGGGTTCGTACATGCATTTCGGGATATTTATGGAATTCGGTTTCCGCGATGGTGGATCCGAGGCGGAGGCCTTTCGCGAAGGCCTGGATCTTGTGGACGCGGCCGAGGCGTGGGGCATGGACAGCGCCTGGCTGTCGGAGTTTCATTTTTCCCCCGAACGCTCGGTGCTGTCATCACCCATCGTCGTTGCTGGCGCCCTGGCGGCGCGGACCCAACGCATGCGGATCGGCCTGGCGGTATACGTTTTGCCCCTGAACAACCCTCTGCGCATCGCCGAGGAAGCAGCGACCGTGGATCAGCTCAGCGGCGGACGCTTTGATTTTGGCATCGGGCGCAGCGGCTTCGTACGTTCCTACAACGCCTACAATATCGATTACGGCGAAAGTCAGGATCGATTCGAGGAGTCGCTGGAAATCTTGCGACTGGCCTGGTCGGGAAAAAAGTTCTCATTTGATGGCAAATACTACCAGGTAATGGACGCCTTGGTGGTGCCCCAGCCGGTACAGAAACCCCATCCGCCCATGCGCATGGCAGCGACATCGCCGGCCACCTTCAAGACGGTGGCGGAGCTGGGCCTGCCGCTTTTCGTGGGCCTACGTGGCGACGGCTTGGGCACATTGGTCGAGAATATCAAGATGTACCGGGAAACCTGGCGCCGCTCCGGCCATGATGGCGACGGCAGCGTCTATCTGCGCGTGACGATCTATGCCGCCGATACGGAGGCCGCGGCATTAGAGGAGCCGCGTGAAAATATCATTTACTATTTCGAGCGACAGGCCCGCCTGGTCGCCGCCTCTTCTCCCAAGGGCGGCAGCGCGGCCCGGGCCAATACGGCGGCGACATTATCGGCGCTGTCATACGATGATATATTGCGGGACCGGGTCGCCTTTGGCACCGCCACCCGGTTGATCGACCGGATCAACGAATGGCGGGAGGTGCTGGGCATCGACGGCATCACGGCGGAAATGAACGCCGGCGGCATGTTGAGCGAGCCCCAGGTCACGAACAGCCTGCGCATCATCACAAGGGACGTCATGCCGGCCTTCAAGTAGGCGGGCTTGATCCATTTAAGCGGTATGAGGCGGCGCCCAGGGGCTATCCTGGTAACCCGGAACATAATTGTTGTTGGTCAGGCCCGGGTCCCGGTTGATCAGCGGACGGGCATAAAGCGGATGGGTCATGGAGCGAATTTCATGCTCCACCGCATATAACTTCCTGCCGTTATCCGGATCCACGATATCGACGAAACGATATTGATATTGGTTGCTTTCCTCCGAAATCAGGCCGCGATCACGCAGTTTGCCGTGCGGCCCGGAGAAATCATTGACGTAAAGCTGCAAATGGTGGCCGTCGTATTTCGCCAATCGGCCCGCTTTCTCGCGGAAAATCAGCTGTTGGTCCTGCCCCACCGCCACGTGCGCCGCCGGCGCTTTTTCGAAGGCCTTGACCGTGGCCCGGGTATCGAGAATTTCGCGATAAAAGCGGGCGATACCCTTGGCCGTACCCCCTGGAACATCAAACAGAACATAGGCCATGCCCAGCCTGGCGGCGCCGAACCTTGGGCCGGCCTGGTGGCAGCGGAATTTATTACCCCACGGGCATGTGACATCGATGTAGCCGCGCCCGGATTGAAATGCGAATTTCGTGGACTTGAGCGCGGGACCCACGGCCTTGAGACTTTTCGCGGTGAATTTTAGATCCGGCACCACAACGCCGATCCGACCGCGCAGTACCTGCGCCTTGCCGGTGGGCAGATGAAGCTGACTGCGGCCGATGTTGACCCACATGTTCACCACCCCCGTCATGAGATAGGGATCGCGGGTGAACCCCAGCCCGGTCATATAGAACAAGGTCGCCAGCCGCTGATCCGGCACTTTCACGTTGATATGTTCGAGGCCCACCACATTGGCGAGATCCTCGGCGGTGCGATCGAATTGCGTTTTCATGGAAAACTCCCTGAAGTTGCGG
Source organism: Rhodospirillaceae bacterium (assembly GCA_018667855.1). Taxonomy (GTDB): domain Bacteria; phylum Pseudomonadota; class Alphaproteobacteria. The sequence goes on along the minus strand of JABIRL010000195.1, from coordinate 8,818 downwards.
CTCTTGTTCCCTGGCGCCGTCGAAAACAGATCAGGGGACCCCTGAGAACCCTGATATGAGACAGGCAATTGTCCCAACTCGGCACACTTTCCCAACGATACTAATCATTGTGGCCAAAATCCGCGAAGAAATTTTGGAATATCTTGGCATGGGCCTTGCACCGCATTGGCCGTTATCCGAGTGGCGTATCTTCCCACCACCGTCAGGAGCTGAGCAGGTGACGACACTCAACAAGCAGAGTTACGGCTATCGGTTGCCCGGCGCCGAGATCTTTCCATGGACGACCCAATTCATGGACAAGACGCTAGAGGATGAATTTCAAGCCAGTCGCGCCAAGGACACATTGGCTGAAATCAGAATTTGGGGCCTTTCCGCCATCGCGTTCTATATTATTCATAGCGTGCTGGAATGGTTCCTCATTCCCGATCAGCTAAGGACACTGTTGATTGCTCGCTGCCTCATCGCGATGCCCATATTTATCGCCGCCTGGATCCTGAGCTACACAAGCTATATCGGCAAATATCTTCAGGCGGCTATCATCATCTGCGTTGGGATGACCGGTTTGGGCTATTTGATGATGTTCGCCAACGTACCGAATTCACTCAGCGGCTTTTATTCCTATCTGATCCTTGCCGTCGTACTTTTCCTGCATGGACACATGGGGATTCGGTTCAGTGTTTCGGTGATTTGCAGCATATTGTTGATGGGCGGATATTTTTTGGTCGTATTATCACTCAACCCAATCGTCGACCCGGCCATGTTGTTCCAAAGCAGCCTCTTGTTCGTCGCTATCTCCATCATCGTCATGTTCATTCACTACAATTACGTAATCCTTGCACATCGAAATTATCGACACGCGCTTGTCCTTTCGCGACAGATCGAGGAACGCAAGGAAGTCGAGAAGAACCTGCAATCAGCGCGGAAGGCGGCCGAGATTGCCAATCGAACCAAATCCCTGTTCCTGGCGAATATGAGCCATGAATTGCGTACGCCTTTGAATGCGATATCCGGCTTCTCCGATATCATGGAACGGGAACTGTATGGCTCGCTGGGCGATCCCCGTTATAGCGAATATGCCCGCTATATTCACGGCAGCGGCGAACATCTATTGGCCATCATCGGCGATATCCTGGATCTATCGCGGATAGAGGCCGGCCAGGACGATCTGGACGAGTCGGAAGTTGCCCTTGCCGACATCATTGATGCCTGCCTGCCATTCGTGCGGGAACGGGTGGTGGAAGCTAAGGTTCACATCCATACTCACATAGCCGAAGGGTTGCCCCACCTGAGGGTGGATGTGAGGCGGGTCAAACAGATCCTGATCAATTTGTTGTCCAATGCCATCAAGTTTACCGATCCGGGCGGCAGCATTACAATCCGCGCGGCGGCAGATAAGACAGGCGCCGTGGCGATAACCGTGCGGGATACCGGCATCGGCATGCGCCCAGAAGATATCCCCGGGGTGTTGGAACCGTTCGGACAAATTGATGCCTCCCTGACGCGGAAATATGAAGGTACTGGTCTTGGCCTGACCCTTGTGCGGCAGCTTACCGAGGCCCATGGCGGAATTTTGAAGGTCGACAGCGAGTTGGGCATCGGAACCACCATCACGGTACGGTTTCCGGCCGAACGCTCGATAGCGCCAACCCACCGTCTTGAACGCGACGTTGAAACCGAAGCCAACGCCTGTTGAGACCAAGCCCAATTCAGTTTTCGCCAGAACCTATCGTTTGATCCCGACCCCGGACTGTGGCGGCGGCGACTTCGGAACGACCGGTCGGCATTCCGTGATAAGGTAGCTCTAATGGGCGGGAAACGTCAGGTGGGCGGCGTATTATGAAATTCGGTATGTTTGGCGGCGCCCGTTCGGTTCCGGGTGTCGATGACGGTTACCACGAGGGTTATAACGCCTATATCGACGCGGTGGTCGAGGCCGAACGCCTGGGTTACTACAGCAACTTTATCGTCGAACATCATTTCAGCGGCTTGGGGCAGGTCTCCGCCTCCCTCAACCTGCTCTCGTTTCTGGCCGCCAGGACGTCCCGCATCCGGCTCGGCACCGCCGTCGTCGTGCTGCCCTGGCATAATCCGGTCCTCATAGCCGAACAGGCGGCGACGCTGGACCTGCTATCGGGGGGCCGTTTTGATTTCGGTGTGGGCAAAGGCTATCGCCACAACGAATTCGACGGTTTTCGCATCCCCATCGAGGAAGCGACAGAGCGTTTCGAGGAAGCCATGGTGGTGATCCGCAAGGCGTGGACGGCGAACGGCCGGTTCTCTCACAACGGCAATTATTGGCAATACGAAAATATCCTCGTCGAACCCAGCACCACCCAAAAACCTCATCCCCCGCTGTGGCTGGCGGCGGGCCGCCCGGCTTCCCTGCGGTATGCGGCACGGGAAGGCTACAACTTGTTCCTGGATCAATTCCAGACGTTCGAAGTGATTCTGGAGAGATTGGAAATTTTCAAACAGGCCCTGCCGGCGGCCGGCCGCGACTATGACCCCTTGGGCGTCGCGGTGGCGCGCGGCCTGTTCATCGCCCGCGATGACGCCGAGCGGGAGGCCGCCATCGCCGCACGCATGAAATCCCAGGAAGTCATGAACGCCTTCGCCGTAAAGGCGGACCGGACGTCCACGTCCAGCATGGTTTCCGATTCTGATCTGCACAAGGCGGCGGTCGAGGGGCTGCTGCTGGGCACGCCGGAGGAGATCATCGAACGCCTGAAATGGCTGGAAGCCCGCGGTGTCGGCTATGTGCTGCTATCCTCGCCCATGCCGGGTGGTTTGCGGATATTCGCCGAAGAAGTCATGCCGGCGTTCCTTTAGAGCATGTCGCCACCAGCAGTTATTTGATCGCGACCTTTGAGGGCGGCACGCCCATGACCTTGCCGAAGGCGGCCGAAAAGGCAGACGCGCTGCGGTAGCCGTGCTGCCGGGCGACACGGGCAATCGGCGCGCCGCGCGATAGCGCTTCCAGCGCATTGTGAAAGCGGATGCGTTGACGCCAGCGGTTGAAGCTCATGCCCAGGTCGCGCTCGAAAAGCCGCGCCAATGTCCGCGTGGAAGCACCGGCAACCTCGGACCAGCCGTCCAATGTTCTGCGGTCCGCCGGATTGGCAAGCAGTTCGGCGCATAGCCTTTGCAATCTGGCATCCTTCGGCAGCGGAATGTTCAGACGCAAATCACGTGCCCGGCCGATTTCCACCTCAATCATTTTGGCCAGCAACCCGCCCCGGCCTTTCTGGTCATATTCCACCGGCTCCTCGCTCAGGGCCAGGATCAGTTCGTGCAAAAGACTGGAAACCGCGACGACCGACAGCTCGCGGACCGATGCGCGGGCCTCCTTTCCATCAATATACAACGTGCGCATGTCCACATCGCCGTGCATGGAGATTGAATGCTGCGTCCCGCCGGGAATATAGACCGCGCCGTCACGGGGTACGATCCAGGCTTCACGCTGCGTGCGCAACCGCATGATACCGCTGGTCGCATAGAGCAGTTGATCGCGCGCGTGTTCATGGGGCGGGATAACAAATCCATCCGGAAAACGCTTGGACATGGCGCCGATCGCCTGTGACAGATCCTGGTAATCCAGTGGGTCGGTACTGCGAAGAGGACGAGCGGCCATGGGATAGGTTCTTTCAAATTTAAGAATGGCGCAATTTCGATGAAGATTGGCATGACATCGCGTTTCCGCCAAGTGTAGTTTGAGTGTAGTTCGATGCGATATTTTAAATAGGCGACCACATTTGGGGGCGGCGCGTTCATGGACCGAGATCGATCATATTTTCTGATGCTGAATATCGGGCATTTTCTTGACCACTTGTTCACATTGGTTTTCGCCACCGTGGCGGCCTTGGTGCTGTATCGGGAATGGGGGGTTGGCTACGCCGACCTGCTCGCCTATGCCACGCCCGGATTTTTCGCGTTCGGATTGTTTTCGTTGCCGGCCGGCTGGATCGCCGACAAATGGAGCCGCGACGGCATGATGGTTGTATTTTTCGTCGGTATCGGCCTGACATCGATCATCACCAGCTTTGCCCAGACGCCCCTGCAAATCGGCATGGGGCTGTTCGTGATCGGTATGTTCGCGGCGATCTACCATCCTGTCGGTTTGGCCATCGTCACCATGAAATGGAAGAACACCGGCATGCGGATCGCCATGAACGGAGTCTGGGGCAATTTGGGCGTGGCCAGCGCGGCCTTGATCACCGGTTATCTAATTGACCACGGCGGCTGGCGCATGGCGTTCGTCCTGCCCGGTGTCTTTTCCATAGGTATGGGTATCATCTATCTGGTGATGCGCCGGGACGGCATTCGGGCCGATCGGAATACGCCCGTGGCAAAGGCGGATGCGACCGCCGCGCAGGCCTCGCCCGCCTATCGGTCGTTGTTGATCCGGGTATCGACCATCGTGTTTCTGACCACGGCCGTTTCCTCCATCGTCTTCCAGTCGACTACGTTCGCCTTGCCGAAGATTTTCGATGAGCGCCTGCAGGGCCTGGCCGCCAATATCTCCGCTTGGATGGACCGTGCCGCGGGTTCCGGCCAGGAAGACCTGGCGACGGTGATCGGCACCTTGGCTTTCATCATCTTCGCAGTGGCCTCCATGGCGCAGCTCGTGGTCGGCAGTATGCTCGACCGTTTCGGTCCCCGTTCGGTATTCATGGTGGTGGCTGTCATTCAAATAATCTTCTTTTCCCAGATGCCGGGTTTGACGGACGCGGTCGCGCTGGCCGTGGCGCTGGGCTTCATGATTGGCGCTTTCGGTCAAATTCCCATCAACGACTACATGATCGGCAAGACCGCTTCCGGCGCCTATCGCGCCCGTATCTACGGCGTTAGGTATGTGGTCAGTTTCACGGCTCTGGCCGCCTCCCTGCCCTTGATCGCCTACGTCTACCAGAACTGGGGCTTTGACACCCTGTTCCTCATCCTTGCCGGTGCCGCCACCGTCATATTCGCCGCCGTGTTGACCTTGCCGAAACAGTTGCCGACGCCGGAAACGGCGGCTGTTGCAGCGGAGTAGGTGGGATTAATTCTCGGAAATCTCGGCTCTGATTCTCTCGGCCATGGCCTCCGCCGGCATGTTCGGCGCGAAATGGTGCAGATAGGCGCCATCCGGGCTCATCAAATAGATGAACGAGGAGTGATCCATGAAATAATCACCCTCGCTGTCCGCTTCACCCTTGGCGAAGAAAACCTTGTAGGCGCGGGCGGCGGATTTGACCTGTTCGACGCTGCCGGTCAGGCCAATGATGGCGGGATGAAAATTACCCACATAATCGGCTAATATCTCGGCCGTATCCCGCTCCGGGTCCACGGTGATCAAAAGCGGCTGCACCTTGGACGCCTCGGGACCCAGCAGTTCCATGGCCTCTGTAATTAACTGCAATTCGGTCGGACAGACATCAGGACAGAAGGTATAGCCGAACATGACCAGCAGGTAGCTGCCACGGTAGTCGCTGTCCCGGACCTTCCGTCCCTGATGATCCACCAACTCGAACGGCCCGCCTATGGCGGCAACGCCAATTGTGGTGGATTTCGGCCGGCTTTGGTCGAGAAACAGGGCGTTGATGGTCAGACCCAGGGCGACCGCGACGACCATGGCGGCGATAAACAACATGACGCGGGGAAATGTCATGCTGAATTTCCTAATCCTGACCTAGAGCATGTCGGTTCGTCAGGCTTCCAGCATACGGCGCAGCAGGTCGATATCCTCGGCCAGGGCCGCGTCTGTCTGGCGCAATTCCTCGATCCGCTTGACCGCGTGCATCACCGTGGTGTGGTCGCGACCGCCGAATTTGCGGCCGATCTCGGGCAGGGACCGCGTGGTCAATTGCTTGGCCAGATACATGGCCACCTGGCGCGGGCGGGCCACGGCGCGGGCCCGGCGGGCGGAATGCATATCGGCCAGGCGAATATTGAAATGCTGGGCGACTTTTTTCTGGATTTCCTCGATCGTGACCCGCCGGTCGTTGGCGCGCAGCAGATCCTGCAGGGCTTCCTGGGTCATCTCCAGGTTGATGGGCCGGCCCACCAGATGCGAATGGGCGATCAGGCGGTTCAGGGCGCCTTCCAACTCGCGGATGTTGGAGGTAATACGGTGGGCCAGAAACTCCAGCACTTTGGGTGGAAAATCCGCCACATTGGCGCGGGCCAGCTTGGCTTCCAGAATGCCGAGACGCAATTCGAAATCGGTTTGATGGATATCCACCACAAGGCCCCAGCCCAGGCGGGAGCGGATCCGCTCTTCCACGTCTTCAAGGTCCGACGGCGAACGGTCGGCGGAGATGACGATCTGTTTGTTCTGATCCACCAACTCGTTGAAGGTGTGGAAAAACTCCTCCTGAGTGGAATCCTTGCGCGAGAAAAACTGCACATCGTCGATCATCAACACATCGGCCGAGCGGAAGACCTGCTTGAACGCCATGGTCTCGCGGTCACGTAAAGCGCGGACGAATTGATACATGAAGCGTTCGGCGGAGAGGTAAATCACTTCCCGGCCCGGGTCCCGGTCGCGAATGTGCCAGGCGATGGCGTGCATCAAATGGGTCTTGCCCAGGCCCACCCCGCCATACAGAAACAACGGATTGAAATTGACCTGAGCGGTATCGGCGACACGGCGGGCGGCGGCATAGGCCAATTCGTTGGATTTGCCGACAACGAAGGAATCGAACTGATACCGTGCGTCCAGGGAAGAGCCCATGCGCAGGGCTTGCGGATCGGCGGAGGTGGCGGGAATGGCCGCGGGGGTCGAACCGGGCGCGGCAAATGGTGCGCCGACCGTCCCGTCCAGGGTCGCATCCACTCTACCAGCGACCGGTGCGCGGCCGGCGACGGGATGCACGGTAATTTCAATCTCGCGCACGGAGCTGTCCTCGGCCTGCCAAAAGGCGCGAATGCGTTCGCCATAATGCGACAGCACCCAATCCCGCATGAACCGGGTCGGGGCCTGCAAATGGGCCATGCCATCATCGATCTGTTCGAACTTCAGCGGCCGCAACCATGAATTATACGCAGCGTCGCCAAATTCGGACCGCAACCGGGCGCAAACCCGTTGCCACTGACCGAGATACCCTTGGTCCATAAACTCGCCCTTTGCAACCAACCGGGCCCTTGCGGCCCAATATCGTCATTTACTATTGCCCGGCCAACATTGGCCGTGGCGAAAACCTATCCGTCAGATTGATGATGTTGAATGAATACATCCCAGACATCCGGCCGCGGTTCCACTCGTCCCCGCGACAGTCTTGCCGTCGATGCCTCCGCGCCAACACACCCCCCCTTCTAGACCACGGTTCATCCGATTTACGGTTCGAACGTTTCATCCGTTCAAATTATCCGTTCAAACGTTTTATCCGTGGCTTGATCACAACCTCTCCGCATTCGTCATGGCGACGACAGGATTAATCACGATCCGGTCTCTTTTATAATTGATTCTAATTTCTTAAAAAACATATAAAATCAAAATATTCTTCTTTACGCCCTAAGTATTGCATAAATAACACGTACTAAATACTTGCACAGAGACGCAAAAACACAATTTTGTATTTAAAGTTAACTTGCCGCGTTTTTCGTCACGAGGTTCGCTACGGTACTTGGCCAAAGCCATCTGCGCAACGGGGGAAAATGCAGAACAGCGATTTATTTGCCCTTGAAATGTAGCTCGCCCCGTTTCGCCTACCAGATATTGACGGCCGCGATTTCCTTCCCGGGGCCATCGCCGTTGCCACGACAAAAAAGCCGCCGCGCCGTCGGAGCATGGCCGGTAAAACAATTTCGCTAAGTCGAAATTCGACGGTTGGGACAAGTTGATGGCAACGAATCGACAGGCGCCATTGCACAAAGCCAAACCGCGTTGGGTGATCCGGTACCGAGCCCCGAGCCGAATGTATAGGCGACGGACCGGCGACGGACAGGTGGATCTTATTCGGCCGCACCCATGGCGTTGACCAATCGGGTCAGGCGGGAAATTCGCCGCGCCGCGGTATTGGCCTTCAGGATACCCTGTTGGCCGCTGCGACTCAGCACAGGCTCGACCGCCTTTAGAGCTTCGACAGCGGCATCCTTGTCGCCCGCCGCCAGGGCATCTTCGACCCGGCGCACGAAGGTGCGCACGCGGCTGCGCCGGCCACGGTTGACAACTGTGCGCCGTTGTTCCTGGCGCAATCGTTTTCTTGCTTGTTTGCTATGAGCCATATCTGACTTTTCTGTTTCCGGTCCGCCCCGTTTTTTTGGGACGCGCGGTTATAGACGCGGGCCAGGCGCGGGTCAATACCGATGACCTTGGTTATCGTACGGGGTATGCTGCCATCAAAATCAGGGGAGTGGGTAATGACGACAATATTGATGGCTTCGCACCAGGATCCGGTGGATTTGTGGCGGGAGGCCTTGGCCAAGGAAATGCCGGAGTTGGAATTTCGCGCCCATCCCGATGCCGGTGACCCGGCGGACGTTGACTATGCGCTGGTCTATTGGCCGCCGCATGGTCTGATCGCCTCGCTACCCAACGTCAAGGCGGTGTTGTCCGTGGCGGCCGGGTGCGATCATATCCTGGCTGATCCCGATCTGCCGCCGGACCTGCCCATCGTGCGCATGGTGGACGATTACCTAGCCGCCATGATGGCCGAATACGCCATCTATGGCGTGCTGCATTTTCATCGCGACATGCATTATTACCGCCAGGAACAGTTGGCGAGCCGCTGGAGCCGGGGCTGGCCCCTGTATACCCCGGATACCGCCGTGGGAATTCTTGGCCTGGGCGCCATCGGCGGTGATTGCGCGGCCAAGCTGGGCGCCTTGGGATTTCAAG
>JABIRL010000184.1 GCA_018667855.1 Rhodospirillaceae bacterium | reverse complement strand
GAATTCGGCTTCCGCCTGCCGTCCTGCGTCGACAACCGGCCGCTGAAGTTTTCGGAGTGGGAGGTGATGCGGCCGCAAAGCGTCTTCGTTTCCGCCACGCCCGGAAAATGGGAAATGGAACGCACCGACGGCGTTTTCACGGAACAAGTGATCCGCCCCACCGGCCTGATCGATCCCACCTGCATTGTCCGCCCCGTGGAACATCAGGTGGACGATCTGATCGCCGAATGCCGCGATGTCACGGCCGCCAACGGCCGCGTCCTGGTCACCACCCTGACCAAGCGCATGGCCGAGGATCTGACCGAATACATGCACGAGGCAGGCCTGAAGGTGCGCTATATGCATTCCGATATCGATACCCTGGAACGGATCGAGATCATCCGCGATCTGCGCCTGGGCGTGTTTGATATTCTGGTCGGCATCAACCTGCTGCGCGAGGGCCTGGATATTCCCGAATGCGCCCTGGTCGCCATCCTGGATGCCGATAAGGAGGGCTTTCTGCGGTCCACCACGTCCCTGGTTCAGACCATTGGGCGGGCCGCGCGCAACGTGGACGGCCGGGTGATCCTGTATGCCGACAACCGCACCAAAAGTCTGACCCAGGCCCTGGAGGAGACCGAGCGGCGGCGCGAGAAACAGCAGGCTTATAACGAGGCGCATGGCATCACACCGGAATCGGTGAAGAAAAATATCGCCGATATCCTGGCCTCCGTCTATGAGGGCGACCATGTCACCGTGGACACCGGCGATAAAGAACGCGCCCATCTGATCGGCCATAATCTAAAAAACTACCTGGAAGATCTCGAAAAACGCATGCGCGCGGCCGCCGCCGATCTGGAGTTCGAGGAAGCCGCCCGCCTGCGGGACGAATTGCGCCGCCTGGAACAGATGGAATTGGAAGGTCTGACTGGCGAGGGCGGCAAGAAATTCGACCCCGAATCCAGCAATGGCCCTGGCCGTTCAACGGATGGCGCCGCGCCCGGCATCAAGGCGGCGCGCCGCAAACGGGGCGAAGGCTATACCCCAAAGCCCGTGGCGACGGAAATCACCCCCGAAATGCTCGACGCCGCCCGCAGCCCCAAGGGCCGCTCGTCGGGCGGCCGCGCCGGAACCAGGGCCACCAAGTTCCGCAAGCGCCGGGGCTAAGCGTGGTGCTGTCGGAACGAAAGTTTGATTCCGGTACGGTTGAGATCAACTATGCGGTAGGCCCGGCGAACGGCAATCCGCTTGTCATGCTCCATGGCATCAGCAACTGGTGGCGGCACTTCCTGCCCATACTGCCCGATCTTTGTTTCCGCTATCATGTACATGCACTGGATTTTCGCGGCTGTGGTCTTTCCGGCCGTACGCCCGGTAGCTATTCCGTCGTCGATTATGCCGCTGACGTCATCGCCTTTATCGAAGCGAATTTCCCGGACCCGGTTGATCTGCTTGGACATTCCTTGGGAGCCCATGTCGCTCTCGTCGTCGGCAACGCGATTCCAGACCGCATACGGTCCATAATTCTGGAGGATCTGCCGATCCGGACCGCGGATGGCCGATTACAAGGCCGGCCTTACCAACCGATTTTTGATACCTGGCGCGGTATTTTGAAACAGACGTCAACTTTTGAAGGAATCTATCGGCTGCTCGGCGAAAGTGATGTGTCGCGAGGCTCATTGAGTGATCGAATTCGCGCGCGGTCATTGGCACTGCTAGACCCGGACGTACTCAATGCTTTCGTGGAGCGAGATCCCTTCGATGGTTATGATCCGGAAACGCTGACAAAAGGCCTGGCGTGTCCCACATTACTTGTTCAGGCGGACGCAGCGGTGTTTGCCAGGCTGGAAGATCCTGAAGCCGAACGAATGATGTTGCTGAATTCGCGAATCTGCCGAACCACGGTGGCCGAGGCCGGCCACAATGTACATTCCGACCAGCCGGAAATGCTTGTCCGCGCCATTTCGGATTTCCTAGAATCATTGTGACCCCCGCATTCTTCGAGGCAGTCGGGATTAGGTTTCCGCTCAGAGCGTGAGGTGACTATCGCCGCCCAGTCCTTCACTGGGATCGGGTATGCCGGCGCCGATATCGATGAAGCGGTATTCTTGCGACATTGGAATATGGCCTGGCGCAATCGACGGTCTTTCGACGAGAGTGTTGTCCGCGATGGCGCATATGGAAAAGGTTTGCATTGCCGCGCCCGGGTCATCGGGGGCCACGGGCAGGGAAATAATTTCGGAAGGCAACCGCCGGCCGGAGGTATATTCGATGGGTATCTGAAACAACGACCCACAGGGCGCCGTCGCCACGGCCCAGGTGCGTTCCCCGCGCAAGGCGCGCTGTTCGGGCGGGGCGGTTTCGATGAAATTCTTGCCTGTAAGGTTGATGCCGAGGGTTTCGTCGATCAGACTGCCGGACAGACGATATATGGCCTCGGCCTTTGATTTAACTTCCAACAGACTTAACCAGGGCAGTTGCGGCGCGATATCGTCGAGGCGCACTTGCGCGCGCCGGGGCACAAGGTCGCTGCCCCTCCATTTCTGCCAAGCCTCGACGAAGGCGCGGCAATCCTCGGATTGTATATGTTCCAGCAATTCCACAATTCTCACCAAATTTGCCCTATGCCCGGATAGAAATTGACTACCCGACCAGTTCCAGACGCATTTCCGCGGGAGGCCGGCTCGCAAGGCCCAGGTCCGCGTCGGGCACGCCGGCGCCAATATCCACGAATTGGAAGCCTTCAGGCAATGGCAATTGATCGGTTTCGGCGACTGTCCCTTCCAGGCGTGTCTCCTCCATGGACATGGACAGTGCGAATAGTTGTGGCGGAGCGGAGGAATCTTCGGGCAGAACAGGAAACGACAGGACTTCCGTCGGGACCAACCGCCCCGATCGATAGACGATGGGGAAGACGAAATGGGAACCGGCGGGGCGGTTGACCAGGTGGCAAGTCCGCGCCGAACGTGGGCCGCGTTCCTCCGGCGTGGTGAAATCAAAGTAATTCAAGCCAGTCAGCTCAATACCCATGGCATCGCATAGCGCGGTGCCGGCCAGACGAAAAGTCGCAACCTCGGGCGATTTCACCTCGATCACGGAAACAAGGTGCAGCAAATTCGCGATGTCCTCGATCTGCACCATGGACCGGCGCGGCACAAGATCAGCTCCCCGCCAGCGCTGCCAGGCGGCGGCAAACAGGTGACATTCCCGGGTGCGGATGTCGTCCATCAACTGCATTGTTTCGGGCCTACTCGTAACCGTCCTAAAATAGGCTTATAAAAGAGAGGTCTTAATAAACCGTTGGCTGATATTGGGAGATGACAATGCAGATCGCGCCTTTGGGTTTGGACCATGTGGTTCTGCGGATCGCTGATTTGGACCGGTCCTTGGCCTTTTATTGCGACGTTCTCGGTTGTGTCCTGGACCGCCGCCGGGATGATCTGGGTTTGTATCATCTGAGCGCCGGCACGGCCCAGGTCGATCTGGTGACCTTGGCGGGTAATCTGGGACAAAAGGGTGGCGGCCCAGCCGCGCAACAGGGCCGGAACATGGATCACTTCTGTCTGCGTATAGAACCCTTCGATGGGCCGGCGTTGCAGGAATATCTACGCGGTCACGGCCTGGAACCGGGCGAGATTACCCAGCGCTATGGAGCGATGGGGGAGGGGCCGTCTCTTTACGTTCAGGACCCGGACGGTAATACTGTTGAACTCAAGGGGCCCGCTGTTTCGTAAATGTTATTAATGAGTAAGGAAAGCAGATGAAAATTGGTACTGATTTAAGCATGCTTGCTGAGGACGGTCGATCCGATGCGGCGGTCATGGCGGAGCATCTAGCCTTGGGCGATCTGGCGGAACCGTTGGGCTTCGACAGCCTGTTTGGCCTGGAACATCATTTCACCGGCTATTCCATGTCGCCCGCGCCCTTGCAATTGCTGACCTATTTCGCGGGTCGGACCAAGCGTATCACCTTGGGCACCTGCGTTATCGTGCTGCCCTGGCAGGATCCGATCCGGGTGGCCGAGCAGATCGCCTATCTGGATTTGTTGTGCGGTGGTCGCTGCCTGTTCGGCTTTGGCCGCGGCGCGGCGTCCGTGGAGTATGCCGGGTTCCGCATTCCCATGGAGGAAGCCCGTCCGCGTTTTGCTGAATCCGCGCAACTGATCACCAAGGCTCTTCGCGATGAGGTCTTCGAGTGGGACGGTGAGTTTTTTCAGATCCCCAAGATGTCCATTCGGCCGCGGCCCATGTCCCATCCGGAGCGTCGGTTTTACGCCTCTTCCGTCAGTCCGGAATCAGCGGAAATCATGGCTAAGCTGGGCTTCGGCATGATGGTTATCATGCAGAACGAATGGGTCAAGGCTGCCAAGGATATCGAAAGTTTCCGCGAGATTGCCATGAGCGTGGGCCATACACCGAAGCCGCCGTTGATCCTGACCAATGTATCGGTCGCCGAAACCCGGGACGAGGCCATAGAGCGTGGCGAGCAATATCTGGGCGCTAAGTGGGATTCCATCGACAGTCACTACAATTTCTCGGACGGCCACCTCGCAACCATCAAGGGTTATGAATCCTATGGCAAGATGGCCAAGACCTATTCCAAGATGAAGGATCCCGAAGCCCGGAAAAAGATGACCGAGTTCTACGTCAAGATCCAGATCGTCGGAACGCCGGATGACTGCATCCAGCAAGTCGCCGAGTTGCAAGGCCTGACCGGCACTGATCATATCGTCTGCGACTTCTCCTACGGCGGCATGCCCCATGAGGAGGGCGAACTGAACATGCGCACCTTCGCGACCGAGGTCATGCCCACCTTGCAGCGGGATGCCGCGTTTAAGGGGCCGATCACCTTGCCGGAAACGGTGGAGGCTAAAGCCGACGATATATTCGCTCCGGCCTAGAGCATCATGCATCTAAGAAGATGCATGATGCTCTAAGTCTTTGAGATAGAACAACCTTATGCGTTCAGATTGATTCAATCTGAACGCATGTTGATCTAGTTGCGGGTTACGCCAGGGCTGACTCGGCCGCCGCGGCGAGGCGTAGAACCATGCCTTCGCTGTGGCCCGCCGCCATGAGGGAGAGACCAACGGGCAAATCGCCGGGGCCCTGGCATGGCAATGTCACGCCGCAGGTTTCCATGATGTTGCCCAGGCGGGTGTTGCGGGTGATGGCCAGGTTGGCCTCGTCGTAAGCTTTCGGATCGTCCTGCAAATCGGCGATGGGCGGGGCCACGCGCGGGCATGTGGGATGCACCACGGCGGCAAAACCCGCCGTGCGGGCCCGATAGCGCGCGGCTATGGACTTGAGCCCGATATGAGCGGCTTCGGCATCGATGGCCGTCAATTTCTTGGCCAGCTCGAAGCGCGAGCGGATGCCCCAATACATCTCCTCGCCCCGGCTTTCCACCAGATCGTGCCACAGGGCATATGCCTCCGCCGATATGATGTTGCCATGGCGGGCCACATGCTCGAAGGCCTCGCCGAATTCCGGCACCGCTGTTTCGACGATTTCCGCACCGGCATTGCTCAGGTGATCCAGCGCCGCGGCAATGGCGCCGGTCACGGTCGCATCAAGGTCGTCGTACATGACATCCTTGGGCTTCAACAGCCGTATACCATCCAGGCTGGCGCCGGATAAATCATGGGGACGGGTTTCGTTCAAAATGGCGAAAATTGCGTTGGCATCGGCTACGTCATAGGTCAGGGGACCTATGGTATCGAACGTGGGGGACAGGGCGAGAATGCCGTCCAGGGGCAGCAGGCCGATGGTCGTTTTCAGCCCGACAATACCGTTCAACGCGGCGGGGATGCGGACAGAACCGCCGGTATCACTGCCGATGCCGGCGGGGGCAAGACCGTTGGTCACGGAAACGGCAGCCCCCGATGAGGAACCGCCCGGCACCCGCTCCACCTCACCATCGGCGCCATTGGCGGGGGTGCCGAATATCGGGTTGATGCCCAAGCCGGAATAGGCGAATTCCGACAGTGTGGTTTTGCCCAGGCAGATCATCCCGGCCAAGGTGGCCCGGCGCAGCAGCAGGGCATCCCGATCCGGCACCCTGTTTCGCAACAGGGCGGAGCCAAAGGTGGTTTCCGTCCCGGCGGTGTCGGTCAGGTCCTTCCACGACATCGGGACACCGTCCAGCGGGCTTTGCCGCAATCCGGCCTTGGCGCGGGCCGAGGCGGCGGCGGCTTCCGCGCGGGCCCGCTCGGCGGTCGCGCGGATATAGACCCGATGGTCGGGGTCCTCCTGCTTCATGCGGGTGAGGAAATGTTCCGTCAAATCAATCGGATCGATCGATCGGTTCTGGATGGCGGCGCCCAGGGCCAGGGCCGTCATCCGGTGCCATGCTGTGTCATTCATGGGCCTAGATTATCCCGCCAATGGGCGCTGGACAACGTCTAGCCATACGGCGACATTGCGGGTATGAACGAGACAGGGGATATCAAGACCGACGTACTGATCGTCGGTGGGGGCATGATCGGTTTGGCCCAGGCCCTGGCCTTGGCCAGCGCCGGTCTTCGTTCCGTGGTGGTGGAGCGGCAACCAACCGATGCCTTGACGGCCATGGACCATGATGGCCGGGTATCGACCATATCCTATGGCTCCGCCGCCATGTTCGCCCAGCTCGGCGCCTGGGACCATATGATGGATCATGCGGAGCCGATTTCCGAAATTCGTGTCGCGGACAACGGCGCTCCGCTGTTTCTGCATTTTGATCATCGGGAGGTCGGCGATCGGCCTTTCGGTTTCACGGTGGAAAACCGTTTTGTCAGAACGGCCTTGCACCGCGCCTTGGAACAGTCTGACGCCATTGAGTTGATTGCCCCGGTGGGTGTTTCTGATGTTGATCGCGGTCATCATGGCGTGCGGGCCCAACTGGAAGACGGCCGAGCCGTTACGGCAGCTCTTGCCGTCGGGGCGGAGGGGCGAACGTCTCCATTGCGGCAGGCGGCCGGCATTCGATGCTTGAAGTGGCAATACGATCAAACCGCCATTGTCACCACGGTCAGACATGAAGGCGGTCATGGCGGCATTGCTTCCGAACTTTTCTTGCCAGCCGGCCCTTTCGCGCTATTGCCGATGCAGGGTAACCGCTCTGCCTTGATCTGGACCGAACGCAGCCGCGATGTGGCAGCATTTCTGGCCCTGGACGAGGCCGCCTTCAATGACGAAATCATGGAACGGGCCGGTGACCATTGGGGCCGGATGGAATGCGACGCGCCGCGCTGGAGCTATCCTCTTGGCTTACAGAATGCCGAACGTTATATCGACAACCGCCTGGCGTTGATTGGCGATGCGGCCCATGGCATGCACCCGGTGGCAGGCCAAGGGTTGAACCTTGGCCTGCGAGATGTTGCCGCTTTGGCGGAGGTTTTGGTCGATAATGCCCGTCTTGGCCTTGATCTGGGCGGGGGCGAGGGATTGCGCCGTTATCAGCAGTGGCGCCGTTTCGATGCCCTGAAAATGTTGCTGATGACCGACGGCTTGGTGCGGCTGTTTTCCAACGACATTACACCGCTGCGTCTGGCCCGGGTTCTTGGTCTTGGTCTGGTCAATCGGATCGGGCCGGCGAAGCGGTATTTCGAACGTCAGGCGGCGGCGATGGCGGGCGATCTGCCGAAACTCATACGTGGGGAAGCTCTATAGCCGGTGGTTTAGCTTCAACCGTGCAGGGCCTGCCGTATTTTTTGGCCAAGTTCGCCAACGGTAAATGGCTTTTTCAAGAATCCAATATCGGCTTCGGCGACACCATGCTTGGTGATCGCATCATCGGTATAGCCCGACATGTACAATACTCTTAAACGCGGTCGCGCCTGGCAGGCGGCCGCGGCGATATTCGGGCCCGTCATGCCGCCCGGCAGGACCACGTCCGTCAGAAGAAGGTCTATTCGTTGCTCCCTCGACCACTGGGCTTCGGCTGTCTCGCCGTCGTAGGCATCGATTACGACATATCCCAATTTTTTCAGCAATTGATTGACCAGATTCCGCAGGTCATCATCGTCCTCGACCACCAACACCGTCTCGCCGGGTACGGCTTTCAATGGTGTATCTTCTCCGGCTGACGCCTTGCTGTTAGCTTCGGTAATGGCGCGGGGCAGGTATAGTTTGAAAGTCGTGCCGACGCTCTGTCGGCTGCTGACGGTGATGTCTCCGGCGGATTGTTTCGCGAGACCAAACACCATGCTTAATCCCAGACCAGTTCCCTGGCCGACTTCCTTGGTGGTAAAAAACGGCTCAAAAATTCTTTCGCGTACCTCCACTGGCATTCCCGTGCCCGTGTCGCTGACCGTCAATTGAACATATTGCCCGGCCGCGAGGTCCAAATGCGATGACGATGGGCTCCCGTCAATTTCGATATTCGATGCGTCGATCGTCAGATCACCACCATTCGGCATGGCATCGCGGGCGTTGATGGCAAGATTCAGGATGGCCTGTTCCAATTGTGCCGGATCGACGGTGCAAAGCCATAGTCCCTTTTCGGAAATAAAGCTGGCTTCTATGTTTTCGCGCAGGCTGCTTTGCAGGATTTCATCCATATCCCGAACCAGACTCGGTATATCAACCGAACGCACATCTAGTGGCTGTCTCCGACCAAAAGCCAGCAGACGATGGGTCAGATTAGCGCCACGTTCGGTCGCGCGCAGCGCCGGTCGCAAATGCTGGATCAGCGGGCTGTCGTCGGAAATGTCGGCTTCGATAAGACCAAGGTTGCCCTGCACGATTGCCAGAATATTGTTGAAATCATGGGCAATGCCGCCCGTAAGCTGCCCGATCGTATCCATCTTCTGCGCCTGCCGCAGCTGTTCCTCCTGCTGTTGCAACTGGGTGACATCGACAAACAACATGAGCGAACCGCCATCCGGCGTGGCGACATCATAAAGATCGAGCCAGACTTCCTTCTCCCGCATTCGCCTGGCACGTATCGGGCCTGATTTTGATCTATGTTGCTCCAGACGTTCCCGCACCCACGCTTCCGCGCGCCCTTCGGCTTCCGGTACGTAGCCATCAGCGACGCGCCGATGCAAGATATCTTCGAATGTTTGACCCATTGGGTCGTATTTCGTCAAGGCGGCGAGGTCATTCCGGTAGGCCGCATTGTGGAAAATCATTCGGTCATTCTTATCGAACAGCACCACCGGCTCGGGAAAATTCTCCAAGGCATCCGTCAGCTGCTCTCGTCCGGCGGCGGCATCGACTTCCGCCGTGATATCTATCGCGGTGACTTGTACCGCGGCATCACCTTCCCAATCCACGACATCAGCCATGACTTCAAGCCATACGGAAGTGCCGTCGCGTCGAAGGCCCTGGGCGCGGTACCGATTAGGCGCGGCTCTGCCTTCCAATCGGTCAATGGTGAATTGACGTAGGCGCTCAATCTCATTGTCGGGAAATAAAGCATCCGTTGAACCAAGGGCGAGGACTTCGTCAGTGCTGTCATAGCCAAAAATATCAGCCAAGGCTTGGTTGACGAAACGCATTTGATCTTTGGACTTGATACAGACGCCTTGGATTGAATTTTCAACCAAATCTCGAAATTTTGCCTCGCTAAGACGCAATTGATCGTCTGCGGCTTTTCGCGCGGTGATGTCATCGGAGGCGGTCACGATGCCGACCTTGTCACCGTGTTCATTGATGACCGGCAGCAGATTGACATTCATGGTGACGCCGGGAATTCTGGGTGTTTGATATTCCAGATCAAGAACCGGCTTGCCATCTTTCAAAACCCGTTTGCTCATGGCTTCAATGGTGGCTCCGGTGACCGTACCAAACATTTCATCAAGCGTGTTGCCGATGAACGCTTCGGACGGTTTGCCGTAATAGGAAGCGCCGTGGCGATTGAGGAATTGTATGCGGCCGTTCAAATCGCGCAGGGACAAGCTGACCGGTATGGCATCCAGGATTGTTTTCAAAAGCGCGGCGTTATCAGTCAGTTGCTTTTCCGCCACCTTGCCTTCGGAAATGTCAGCGAATCCTGCGAAATAGGCATTTTCGCCGCCATATTCCACGATACTGGAGCTGATCGAGGCCCAAAATTCCGTCCCGTCCTTGCGTTTCAGCAGCGCTTCGTAGTTTCTTAAATAGCCGTCAGCCAGAAGCTTTTCCACGGCGTCTTCGCGAACGGCCTGATGCACATAGACAGAGCGGGCCGGCATGCCAATGAATTCTTCCTCTGTCACGCCAAAGAATTGTTGCGCCAAGGTATTCCCATAGACGTAATCGCCGCCGACGATGATTGTCAGGGGCAACGGCGCGGCGTCAATCAACTCCCGGAACAACACCTCGTCCGCCCGCAAGGCCCGTTCCAATTGGACTCGGTCCGTAATATTCGTTGAGACGCCGCGATAGCCCGCGAAGTCACCTTTTTCGTCAAAGTATGGAACGCCGCTGGACCGCGCCCATTGGTGGTGGCCGTTCGCCAGGGTTCGCACGGCGACAATATCGCGAAATGGTTTGTGATCGACGACCGTCTGATGGAATGATGCCGCTACTTCCAGATCCTCGATCCTGTAGCCGCTTTCCGCACGGGGACGTCCGACGATGTCTTCCGGGGCATCAGTGTTCAACTCATAGAAGCGGTCGGATAGATAGGTGAAACGATCCTCGGTATCGGTTTCCCACAGCCAATCGGAGGCGGAATCGGCAAAATCCTTGAATGCGGTTTCAAGCTGTCGGCGCGCATGGGTTTCCAGATTCCGGGAAACGAATTCTGTGAATACGCCGGCGAATGCCTGTTCCTCCGCCGTCCAGACATGTGCTTGGCCGATCTTGGAAAACACCATGGAGCCGATGAACCGACCCTCTCGACGAATGGAAAAATACAACAGGGCGCGGACATTCAAAGGCTCGAGTATTCTAATTCGAATGTCGTTGACGCGGTCATCCTGCCGCGTGTCATCAACCGCCATCACATGGGTGTGTCGCAATTCATCCATGTAGAACTGCTGATCGGTCATGTCCCGAATTTCGCCTTGCTCGTGGCTGTCTTCGGCAACGCTGTAGACTTCTAATCCGGTGGCTTCCGTATCGTCAATGGCATGTCGCCAGATACTCACACGATCGACATCAAGCGCCCGCGCGGCGAGCTCGGAAATTTCACGCATCGCGGCGGTCAGGCCTTGTTCCACCAAAACCGTGCTCGCGGCGAGCTGGCCGACGCATTTGATCCGGCGTTGCAACGAGCCGGTGTTTTCCCATTCACTTTCTTGGATGCTACTCATACCATTATCCAAAGGATCGGCATAAAACGGCCGTTTTCAACATAATTCGAACATTGTTGCCGGAGTATTATCGATAGTTCTTCATATATCCTGAACGGCGCTTCAGATTTCCAATTCGACGATTACCGGCGCATGGTCTGATGCCGGTTGGTAGCCACGGGCGGTTTTCAAAATTTCGGCGCCATGCAAGCTATCCCGCAGCGCCGGCGTGACCCAGATATGATCAAGGCGGCGGCCCTTGTCGGCCACTTCCCAATTCGGTGAACGATAGCTCCACCAGGAATAAATATTTTCCGACTCGGGAATAAAATGACGCACCGCATCGACCCAATCGTGGGAGGCGTACCAGGCGGCCATATGCTCCACTTCGACTGGTGTATGACTGACCACCCGTAATAACTGCTTGTGGTTCCAGACATCTGTTTCCAACGGCGCTACATTCAGATCGCCCACCAGCACGAAGCGGTTTTTCCTGCGTTTGCGCCGTTTGAACCAGGCCGAGACCTCCGTCATGAAGTCCAGCTTGTGCTTGAATTTGTCGTTTTTCTCCACATCCGGCTTATCGCCGCCGGCAGGCACGTAGAAGTTATGCAGTTCCACGCCGCCCGGCAGGGTGCAATAGACATGCCGGGCCTGTTCAATGCCGCACCAGTCCTTGCGGGTGATCTTGTCCAGGGGCACCGCCGCTTTGGCGAAAATGGCGACGCCGTGATAGGCCTTTTGCCCATGCAGGGCGTGATGCACATAGCCGTTGGCTTCAAACAGCTCCAGGGGAAAGATCTCGTTGGTGACCTTGATTTCCTGCAGGCACAGGATATCCGGCTGCCGGGTCGCCAGAAACTGTTCCATGGTCGCCATATGGGCCCGAATAGAATTGACGTTCCACGTCGCGATCGTAATTTTCACCGCTCCGTGCCCTAGGATCCAGGTTTGTAGGATACGGACAGGGTGGCGATGCCCGCGACCTCGCCTTCCAACCGGTCGCCGGGCCCCACGGCGGCGACGCCTTCCGGTGTGCCGGTCATGATCATGTCGCCCGGTTGCAGGTGAAACAGGCCGGACAGATAGGCAATGGTTTCGGGCACGTTCCAGATCATCTGATTGATATTGCCGTCCTGGCGGCTTTCACCATTCACTTTCAAGGATATGCGGGCATCCGTCGGATGGCCGATATCAGCCACGGTACGCAGGGCGCCCATGGGGGCTGAATTATCGAACCCCTTGCCCGTGTCCCAGGGCCGGCCCTTGGTTTTGGCGTCGCCCTGCAAATCGCGCCGGGTCATATCCAACCCGACTGTATAGCCGAAGACATGCTCCAAAGCCTCCGCTTCGGGAATATTCGCGCCGCCCTTGGCCAGGGCCACCACCAGCTCAATCTCGTGATGCAGATCCTGGGTCGCGGGTGGATAGTTGATGTCGCTGCCATCCAAGGTCACCGCATCCGCCGGCTTCATGAAGAAAAAGGGCGGCTCGCGATCCGGGTCGTGGCCCATTTCCCGGGCATGGGCGGCATAGTTGCGGCCGACGCAATAGATGCGGCGCACGGGATACGGATCGCCGCCCTCGACGGGAACGGTTGCTTGCGGTGCGGGGGTTATGGCGAATGCCATTGCGGCTCCAATTCAGACTAGAAAATGTGAAAGCTGTTACCGACCACGCCGATGGGCCAGCGGCCGGATTCAAATAGCTTGTATTTCAAGGCAAAGACGTGATGTTCATCTTCCTCGTTCTCCGCCGCCAGCAGCAGGCCGGCCTGATAGATTGCCTGGGCGCCGGCGCCGGCCAGGGCGCGGATCAATTCCTCGTCGTCCACGCCGCCTGCCTCCGCCGCCAGCTCCGCCGGCTCCGCGACCGCCTCTATGGCTTGGTTCTGCAGGTGGGTCAGGGCGATCATCACGGTTTCTTCGTCCGCCCGCAGACAGGCCTCGCTGACCAGGGCGACGCGGACCAGTTCCTCTGCCTCCCACCATTCGGTGTTCCAGTCGGGGTTGGCGGCGGCATCCGCCGCTTCCTCCCAATCCGCGACCGGGGCGATGCGGGCATCGGGGAAGCCCAGAGCCAGAAGATAATCCTCGGACAGCAGTTCCTCCCGGCCATCCAACTCCGCGCCCAGACCGCCGAACCAAGGTACTTCGCCCAGCATGCGGACGAATTGAGAGACGGCCATGAGGCCGGGAAAATCGCTCAATTCCGCTTCGTCCAGGAATTCGAACTCGTTGGCCGCCATATTCAGTGATTGCCGCGGTCCTGGCGCCATATGCCCACTTTTTCCTGGATCGGACGGTCGGAAAAACTGAACAATACGGCATCACCGTCGGCTTCGTGATGATGCTGGCACCAGCTTGGAATGACGAAGGTATCGCGCGGCCCCCAGGTCATCTCTTGGCCGCCTGCGACGGTGCGGCCGGTCCCTTCGACGACGCTATAGACCATGCCGTCGGTGGATCGATAGGGCGCGGTATGCATGCCGTCGGGCAGCAACTGCATGAAGGTGGCCATGGTCGGCATGGCGTAATCGCCGGTGACCGGATTGACATAGCGCATCTTCAGGCCGTGGCAGGGGTCCCATTCCCGGGCCTGGCGCATTTGTTCCAAGGCTTCCCGTGTGCGCTCGTAGGGATAGTTGAAGACCGGCGAGGCGGGCGTAGTGTTCTCGTAGCCCACGGGCAGCAGGCCGGCACCGAAGCGGGCCAGACTGTCGCCGGTGGGGCGGGACAGCTCCTGGCTGTCTTCGTCCAGATCCTCGGCGAAACCGGCATCGAAAAAACTGATAATGGGAATATCCAGGCCATCCAGCCAGACCATGGGCTCGTCCGACTCATTGCCATGGTCGTGCCAGGCCCAGGATGGCGTGGTGACGAAATCTCCCGGCTGCATGATGGTCTTTTCGCCTTCCACGGCCGTATAGGCGCCATGTCCTTCGACAATGAAACGCAGGGCCGTTTGCGTGTGGCGATGGGCGGGGGCGACTTCGCCGGGCAGGATCAATTGCAGGCCGGCGTACAGGGTATTGGTGATCTTTGATTGCCCCTGAAGATTGGGGTTTTCAAGGATCAGCACTCGCCGCACGGCCTCCTTGGCGGTGATCAGACCGCCCGATTCCATGACGAAGTCGCGAATGTCGTCGTAATGCCAGACCGCCGCCTTTGCCTGAACGCGCGGTTCCGGTGTTACCAGGCCCGACATCACTTCCCACAGCGGCGTCAGGTTCGATGGCGCGATGCGGTCGTAATATTCCTGGCGGCTTGGATCTGTTTGGGTCATCACTTTCCCTGTTCGGCCAGTTCATGAACAGTATAGAACGGATCGGCGTGCAGGTCTTCCGCCCGGGCCTTCAGGCGTTCGGCCAGGGCGCGCACCGCATCGACCATGGGCGGGGGGCCGGCGGCGTAGATCTTGCAGCCGTCCATGGTGGTGAAATCCGCCGCCATGGCGTCATGCAGAAACCCAGTGCGGCGGCTGGTCTCGGCGGTGGGTTCCGACAGCACCGGGATAAAGCTGAAATTGGCATGTTTTGCCGCCAGCCCCTCGAAATGTGTCACCAGATAGAGGTCCCGCTCGTCCCGGACACCAAAATACAGGCTGATCGGCTGCTTCATGCCCTTGGCTAGGGCGGTTTCGACGATGGATTTGATTGGCGCCAGGCCGGAGCCGCCCGCCACCGCCAAAATAGGGCCCGTGTGCAATTCCCGCAAAAAAGCCAATCCCATGGGACCGGAAAGCGCCACTTTGTCGCCCGCCTGCAGATCCTGCGCCGCCGCGCTGACCTGCCCGCCTTCGATCGCGCGAATGTGGAATTCCAGGGTGTCGCCGTATGGTTCTCCCGCCATGGAGAAATCTCGCGCCGGCTGTCCGGGCAGGGTGAGGGCGGCATATTGCCCGGCGGAAAAGGCCAGGGCCGATGGGGCTTTCAAATGCAGGACGACAATATCATGGGTCGCCCGTTCCACCGACTGAACGGTGCAATCCAGGTTTTGCAGACTATGCTGTACGGTTTCCTCCAGGTCCAGCCAGGCCACATCGCAATCCGCCACGGGGACGGAACTACAGGCCAGGATCTGGCCCTGGTCCCGCTCCTCATCGGTTAAGGCGTATTCGGAATAGTCCGTCATTTCCACTTCGCCCGCCAGCAGCCGGGACTTGCAGGCCCCGCAATTGCCCGACTGGCAGCCGAACGGATAGTCGATGCCGGCATCCAGGGCCGCCTCCAAAATGGTGACGTCCCCGCCCACATCCAATGTCTTGTCGGTACCCCGAATTTTTATCTGATAGCTCACTGTGTATCGTTCCCCATGGTCTTGAATTTAATGGCGCCAATCTAGTGCAGAAATTCGCTTTCTCCAATCGGCGAAGTGACCTAGCCTTTCATACTATGACCGAGCATGATTATGACCTGCTGCCGAGCCTGATCGGCTACAACCTGCGCCAGGCGCAAACGGCAGTATTTCAGGATTTTTCAGAGAGTCTGAAGGACTGCAACATCACGCCGGGACAGTTCGGTGTGCTGGTCCTGATCGCCGCCAATACGGGCCTGAACCAGACCAGCCTGGGCAATGCCCTGGGCATAGACCGCTCCACCGTGGTCGCGGTGATCGATAAGCTGGAGGGGCGCGGCCTGGTCGAACGCAGCCCGGCCCCCAAGGACCGGCGGTCCTATGCCTTGAGATTATCGGAACAGGGCGCGGAATTGTTGCAGCGCGCGCGCGGGCTGGTCGCCGACCATGAAAAACGTATCGCCGGAGATTTACAGCCCACGGAACAACATCAATTGATCGCGCTGCTGTCGCGGCTGAGGGGTAAGTAGCAGTGGCAAAGGAATTATCGGGTAGGCGTGTCCTCATTACGGCGGGGGGCAGCGGCATCGGACGCACCATGGCCGGGGCCTTTCATCAGGCCGGCGCCCGCATTGCCATATGCGATGTCGATGGCGCCGCGCTGGAGCAAACGGCGCGGGAATTGCCGGGTGTCACCGCCGTTATCGCCGATGTGGCGGACGCGGGCGATGTGGACGCTATGTTCACAAAGGCGGAAGATGCCCTTGGCGGCTTGGATGTGCTGGTCAACAACGCCGGCATCGCGGGGCCGACCGGCTTGCTCGAGGATCTTTCCCTGGACGACTGGCGCCGCTGCCTCGCCGTCAACCTGGATGGCCATTTTCACTGCCTGCGCCGGGCCGTTCCGTTGATGAAAGCCCAAGGGGCGGGCTGCATTATCAATCTTTCATCGTCGGCCGGAATTCTGGGTCTTCCCAACCGCACGCCCTATACGGCCTCGAAATGGGCCGTGGTCGGCCTGACCAAAAGCCTGGCGATGGAAGTGGGGCCCTTTGGCATTCGCGTCAACGCCATCGCGCCCGGCTCCGTGGAAGGCGACCGCATGGACCGTGTCATTGCGGCGGAGGCGGCCGCCAGCGGCCATAGCGAGGCTGCGATCCGCGAGGATTACGTACGCACGGTTTCCATGCGTACTTTTGTTACGGCCGAGGACGTCGCCGCCATGGCGATTTTTCTGGCTTCGGATGCAGGCGCCAAAATCAGCGGTCAGGTCATTTCCGTCGACGGCCATACGGAAGCCCTCGGCGGACCCTATTAATCAATAGATAGCGAACAACGGGATAAATCATCATGAACCGAGACGTCATCATCACCTGCGCCGTCACCGGGTCCGGCGACACGGTCGGCAAGCACCCGGATATCCCCATCACCCCGGAACAGATCGCCACCGCCTCGATCGAGGCGGCGAAGGCCGGCGCGGCGGTGGCCCATATCCATGTGCGCGACCCGGAAACCGGCGAAGGCTGCCGCGACCCGCATCTGTACCGCGAGGTGGTGGAGCGGATCCGCGACAGCGGCACGGACGTGGTCATCAACCTGACCACGGGCATGGGCGGCGATATCTATCTGGGCGGCGCCGACGATCCCATGCGCCTGGGCCAGGCCACGGACATGGCCAGTGCGGCCGTTCGCCTGGAACATATCCTGGAGCTGAAGCCGGAGATTTGTACCCTGGATTGCGGCAGCATGAATTTCGGCGAGGGCAACTATGTCATGACCAATTCCGTGGACATGCTGCGCGCCATGGCCAAGGGCATCCAGGACGCGGGCGTGAAGCCGGAGGTGGAGGTCTTCGATTTCGGCTTCCTGTGGTTCGCCAAACAACTGCTGGACGAGGGCCTGATCGATGCCCCGCCGCTGTATCAGCTCTGCCTGGGCATCCCCTACGGGGCGGAGGCCAATACCCAGACCATGAAAGCCATGATGGACAACCTCCCCCCCGGCGCGCTCTGGTCAGGCTTCGCCCTGGGCGCCATGCAAATGCCCATGGTCGCGCAAGCCATGCTGCTCGGCGGCAACGTCCGCGTCGGCCTGGAAGATAATCTCTACCTAGAACGCGGCGTCCACGCCACCAACGCCACGCTCGTGGACCGCGCCGTCACCATCATCGAGAATTTGGGCGGGAAAGCGCAGACCCCAGCGCAAGCGCGGGAGGCCTGGGGGCTGGGGTGATAGATGGTAAATATTGGATATTCAGGCTTAGGGGGAACCGCAGACACTTTGACGGTCAGCGGCTTCCATCACCGATCAATGTGAACGAAGCCCAAAATATAGGATGTGCATAACTAAAGACAATCCGACCCTGGTTATCAATCAATCCGGCATCGTCGATTAGGTCCATCATGGATTTCCGTAACGATTGCGATTTGCTCTCACCGTTGTTTAGCGCTTGACGTCTGAACACTTTGGTGGTCAACGCCTTTGCAGAAGTTGTTTCAACAGGCCAATTGCTGACCAAAAGCGCCCTCGCGCCGGCATAAAAAAATGCCCGTCCAAGACCTGAAACAGCCTCTGCGCCAGCTCCGTCAGCTGACGCAGTATTGCATGCCGAAAGCACCACCCAATCAGCCGCAAGTTTCAGGGTAAGTATTTCGCCCATTGTCAGCAAACCATCATCTTCGCCCCCAACGATTTTGGTCGGCCCCCATTGAGTGGTCCGGTTTGAATGTTAGTGCATGACCGGCCTGGTTGCCATCGGAACGATGGTTTCCG
>JABIRL010000193.1 GCA_018667855.1 Rhodospirillaceae bacterium | reverse complement strand
GGCATCACCGTCGGCCAGCTTTTCCAGGGCGCCTGCCCGCAAATTCGTTCGCCGCCACAGATCCTCCGGGCTGTCATAGCCCCCTTCCCGTTTCTCCATTAAAGTCATCCCATCCGCCTCGCGAAAACGGCGGATCTGGCGCAGGCCCAGGCGCAGGGCCTTGTTCTCGATGGTGCAGTCCCAATCCGAATGATTGACATCCACAGGCCGCACCTCGGCGCCATGTTCGCGGGCATCACGAACGATCTGCGCCGGGGCATAAAAACCCATGGGTTGGCTGTTCAACAGGGCGCAGGCAAACACAGCCGGGTAACGATGCTTCATCCAGGCGGAGATATAGACCAACAATGCGAAGGAGGCGGCATGGCTTTCGGGAAAACCGTATTCGCCGAAACCTTCGATCTGTTTGAAACAACGCTCCGCGAAATCCCTCTCATAGCCGCGTTCCGCCATGCCCTCGATCATTTTGTGGCGGAATGTATGAATGGTGCCCGTATGGCGGAACGTGGCCATGGCACGGCGCAACTGGTCGGCCTCCGACGGCGTGAAACCGGCGGCGACAATGGCGATACGCATGGCCTGTTCCTGAAACAGCGGAATGCCCAGGGTCTTGCCCAGTACTTCTTCTAGATCCTTGGACGGAAAATCCACCCTTTCCTTGCCCGCCCGGCGGCGCAAATAGGGATGCACCATGTCGCCCTGAATGGGACCGGGGCGGACAATCGCCACCTCGATCACCAGATCATAGAAGTTGCGCGGGCGCAGACGGGGCAGCATGGTCATCTGGGCCCGGCTTTCCACCTGAAACACGCCAATGGAATCCCCCTGGCACAGCATGTCATAGACCTCCCCGTCCTCGGCCGGCACCGTGGCCAGGTCGAACCGCCGGCCGTAATGCTGCTCAATCAGGTCGAAGCCCTTGCGGATGCAGGTCAGCATGCCCAGGGACAGCAGGTCTATTTTCAACATGCCCAGGGCGTCCAGATCGTTCTTGTCCCATTCGATCACCGTGCGGTCCTCCATGGCCGCATTGGTGATGGGCACCACTTCGGACAAAGGCCCCCGGGTGATGACGAAGCCGCCCACATGTTGCGACAGATGACGGGGGAAACCGGTCAACTCGCGCGCCAGGTGAATGGCCATGGCGACGGTGGGATCATCCGGGTTCAACCCGATCTCCCGCACCTTGTCGCCTTCCACCTGTTCGCCGCCCCAGCCCCAGACATTGCCGGCCAATGCGCCGACCGCATCCAGCGACAACCCCAGCGCCTTGCCCACTTCGCGGATCGCGCTTTTGGCCCGGTAGCTGACCACCGTGGCGGTCATGCCGGCGCGGTGGCGACCGTATTTTTCATAGACGTATTGAATGACCTCCTCGCGCCGCTCATGCTCGAAATCCACATCGATATCCGGCGGCTCGTTACGTTCGGCCGAGATGAAACGCTCGAACAGCAGATCCAGGCGGGAGGGGTCGACGGCGGTGATGCCAAGGCAATAACAGACGGCCGAGTTGGCGGCCGAACCCCGGCCCTGGCAGAGGATCTGGTTGTCGCGGGCGAACCGGACGATGTCATGCACGGTCAGGAAATAAGGCGCGTAGTCCAACTCCCCGATCAGCTCCAACTCATGGCGCAGCAGCTCCCGCACCGATGGCTCGATCTCCCGGCCGTAGCGTTCCCGCGCGCCGATCCAGGTCAGATGTTCCAGCTCCTGCTGCGCGGTGCGCCCTTCAGGTACAGGTTCAGCCGGGTATTCATAGCGCAGCTCATCAAGGGAAAAGCGGCAGCGGTTCGCCAGCTCCACCGTCCGGGCCACGGCGTCGGGGTAATCGGCGAACAGACGGGTCATCTCCTCGGCTGTCTTCAGATGCCGTTCGGCATTGGCGTCGAGATGAAAGCCGGCCTCGGCCAGGGTGCAATGTTCCCGGATACAGGCCAGAACGTCCCGCAAAGGCCGCCGTCCCGGTGTGTGATAATGCACATCGTTGGTGGCGATCAGGGGCGTGTTAGCTGCCGCGGCCAGGCCGGCCAGACAGGCCAGGCGGCGGCGGTCATCGCCGGAATAAAGATAATGCCCGGCCAGATAGCTGCACCCCGGCCAACAGCGGCCAAGCTCCATCACCTGATCCGCGAAACCCTCGTCCGGCTTGTCGGGAGGCAGGATTACGAAAACCTGCCCCTCGTCGTGGGCGAAGACATCATCCAGGGTGATCCAGCATTCCCCCTTCGGGGCCCGCCGCCGCCCCCTGGTCAGCAGTTCCGACAGCCGGCCATAGGCGGCCCGGTCAGTGGGAAAACACAACAGGTTCAGGCCGGGCTGACCGTCCGCGATCGCCTCCAGCTGTAAATCCAGCCGGGCGCCCACGATCAGACGAACGTCCGCCCCCTTGGCACCCACATGGGCGCGCACCACGCCGGCCAGACTGTTGCGGTCGGTGATGGCCACCGCCGTCAGTCCCAGGGCGGCGGCGGTGATGGCCAGCTCATCCGGATGGGAGCCGCCGCGCAGAAAGCTGAAGTTGGAGGTAACCTGCAATTCGGCGTAACTCATGGCGACCTCAGGCGAAGAAGCCATGCAGATACCATTCCGGCGCGGATGTGCCATCGCCGCCGTAAAGACCCCGGCGGTAGAGCCAGTAGCGCTGCCCCCGGCTGTCTTCGATACGATAATAGTCGCGGGTCTCCCGGGCCAGGCCGGCCGCCTCCGCCTGCATTTCGTGCCACCATTCGGGTGCGATGCGTTCCGGGCCGTCACCGCGCCGGACCCGATGGGCGATGCCGCGCCAGCGGAACAGCACGGGCGGGCCGTCGGGCACCTCGGCCACCGCCTCCACCGGTTCGGGACGGGGCAGCAGATAGACCGGGCGCCGGGCGATATGGCGCCATTGGCCAGCACCGCCCTCACCCCCGCCAGGCAAAGGTGGGACCAGACGCGCGGCCTGTTCCGGCAGATAACTTTGCACGGGCGCGAAACGGGCCACATTGGCGGTGCCCAAACGGTTGCCCAGACGATCCAGCAAGGGGGCTAGATTCTCGCCCGCCGATGCCCCGGCGGCAATGTTATCGATGCTGCGTTGACCGGCCGGCAGGGGATCGCTGCGCCCGGCCATGAGGATCATGAGATCGGCGCCGAATTGCGCTTCCAGGCTGGGCAGATGCTCGCTCAACAGGCGCAGAAGGTGATCCGGCTGCCGGCTGGCCTGGTTCAGGCCCGCCCGGATTCGCTGCACCGTGCCGTCGGCCAGATACAGGCGCAACTCGATCCGCCGCGCCCCCCGCTCCTCTCCCTCCAGCACCGCGCACAGGTCCTCCACCAACTGGGCCGTGGCCCCTGCGATATGGTCCCGGTGGCCGATGGGTTCGGGAAAGGCCATGCGGCTCCAGAAACTGGTCTTTGCCGGGCGCGGCGACAGCGGTTCGTCGGACCGGCCCAGGGCCTGATCCAGACGGTAGGTTACCTCGCGGCCAAAGCGCGCCGTCAAGGCGCCGGGCGGCAGGGCATATAATTCGCCGATCCGTCCCAGACCAAGGCGCGTCAGGCCATCCGCCGCTTCGACCGAAAGGCGCAAGGCCCCTACGGGCAGCCGATATAGGGCCTCCCGGGCCCCGCCAACCGGAACAATCGCTGTCGCCGCGCTGCCATATCTTGCCCCATATCTTGCAACGGCCCAGGCCGCGCCCAGGCTGTCGGCGATGGCCATTTGCGCCTGAATGGCGAACCCCGTCAGGCGCCGGGACAGATCGTCCAGCATGGCCGCTTCACCGCCGAACAGATGGGCGCACCCGGTCACATCGAGACAGATGCCGTATGATCCGACCTCCTCTTTGTCGACAGCGACCCAGGGGCTGTAGCGGCCGCACCAATCGGCCAGACCGGCCAGGGCGCGGGCGTCTTCTTCCGGCAGCAGATCACGAATCTTTAAATCCAACACCAGGGCGCGGGCATCGGTCAGCATCATGCCCACGCGGACGCCGGCTGCCTGGGCCGCCATATTGGCCGCGCCCACCCGCTGGCCGCCCTGTTGCGCCACCGCCAAGGCCAGGGGTTCCTCGCGCGCTGGTTGGCCGCCTTCAGACCCTTCCTTACGCGCTCCCCTAGGCGTGCGCCCTGACGCTTTCTGCCAGGCGCGGTACAGCCGGTCCGTGGGCCATTGCGGCAGCCACAGGGAGAGGATGCGTTTGCGGCTGGTCTCTCGTCTGTTCATCCTGTTCATCCCAGCCCTCCCCATTCCACTGCAACAGCCAGCTGCCCGGCCGCCCGCCCTTGCAGCGCAGCAATTCGACCCGGCAGCGGGCAGCGCCAATGCCCGTATAACCTTGTGTTTCAGCACTGGGCGCGGGCGTAATACGCCAACGGGTCAGAGCGGCGCTGATGCCGAGGCCGCCGAGGCTATTGCCGCCCCTCCGGTGCAGCAGCAAGGCCGTAACGCCGGAGGTTTCCGCCGCCAGCTGCAGCCGCCGGCTTTGCCCCAGATCCAATCGCCCTACCTCGCCCACCACCATGGCCAGATCGGTGCATTTCAGGCCTTCCTCCATGGCCCACAGGCGTTGCTGGTCATCCCGTCCCCGCGCCAGGATCAACCGTTCCGCGCCCAGACCAAAGGCCGCCAGGCCGGGCCCGTACAAGCCCTGCTCCGAAAGGCACCACAACACCTGACCGGAACTCAAAGCCGCCCGCCGGGCCGCCAATACGGCCGTGAAGGCCAGGGCCGCGCCGCCACGATTGGACGGCTGATCAACACCACCCAGAACTTCATGCAAAGCCCCCCGCGCCAACCCACCGCTGGGCAGTTCCCCGTCAATTCCCCGCACGCCCAGGGTCAAGGGCGCGGCACCTTGCCAGACCCGGGGCGGCCCCTGTTCAATGGCCGCAATCCGCCGCCGCAACGCGGTAATTTGGGCCGCCGCCTCTCCCTGCCCGCCTTGGTTCACGGTCGGGTCCTTTCTGAATTCATATGTTCTTATTTTGTTCTCATTTGTAAAAGAGTCAAGCAGAACCTCGTCCACAAAATACCCTGTCATGCATCGGGGCACGCATTCCGGGCTGGCGCAGCCGTCCATGATCTGGTAATAAACGCCCCGCCGCGCGGTTTCACGCCGCGCCGGCCAACTGATCCCCGGTAGCTCAGTTGGTAGAGCAGGCGGCTGTTAACCGCCTTGTCGCAAGTTCGAGTCTTGCCCGGGGAGCCAATTAACAGAAAGGTCGTTG
>JABIRL010000116.1 GCA_018667855.1 Rhodospirillaceae bacterium | reverse complement strand
TCGCCGCCTTCGATCACTTCCTTGATGGTAATGCCCGCTTCCGTGCCGCAATCTACTTCGACAATGGTGCAATCCTGCGCCACGTCGACCAGCCTGCGGGTCAGGTAACCGGAATTCGCCGTCTTCAGGGCGGTATCGGCCAGGCCCTTGCGGGCACCATGGGTGGAGTTGAAATACTCCAGCACCGAAAGGCCTTCCTTGAAATTGGAAATAATCGGCGTTTCGATGATTTCACCCGACGGCTTGGCCATCAGGCCGCGCATACCGGCCAGCTGCTTCATCTGCGCCGCCGAGCCGCGAGCACCGGAATGGGCCATCATCCAGATCGAGTTGATGTTGCCGTCTTCCTGACCCATGGAGGAGATCATGTTCATCATCTCATCCGCGACCTTGTCGGTGCATTGGGCCCAGGCGTCGACCACTTTGTTGTACTTCTCGCCCTGGGTGATCAGGCCGTCCTGATATTGCTGCTCGTACTCCTTGACCAGGTCCCGGGTCTCGTCGACCAGGGCTTCCTTGCTGTCGGGTACAACCATGTCGTCCTTGCCGAACGAAATACCGGCCAGGCAGGCATGGCGGAAGCCAAGCTGCATCAGCCTGTCGGCGAAGATCACGGTGTCCTTTTGGCCGCAATGACGATAGATCTCGTCGATCACCTGGCTGATTTCTTTCTTGGTCAGCAAGCGGTTGATCAGATCGAACGGCACATTGGGATCACGGGGCAGAATATCGGCGATCATCATCCGGCCCGGGGTGGTTTCCAGCAACAAGGTCACCGGCTCACTATCCGCGTCCACGGTCTCGTAACGGGCCCGGATTTTCGAATGAATGCCGACCGCGCCGGATTCCAGAGCCAGTTCGATCTCGGCCATATCGGCGAAGGCCATGCCCTCGCCGGCGCCGCCCGTCACTTCCGTGGTCAGATAATAGATGCCCAGCACGATATCCTGGGAGGGCACGATGATCGGCTTGCCGTTGGCGGGCGAGAGGATGTTATTGGTGGACATCATCAGGACCCGGGCTTCCAACTGCGCCTCCAGCGACAGGGGCACATGCACGGCCATCTGATCACCGTCGAAATCCGCGTTGAAGGCGGCGCAAACCAGGGGATGCAACTGGATGGCCTTGCCCTCCACCAGCACCGGCTCGAACGCCTGAATGCCAAGGCGATGCAGGGTCGGGGCCCGATTCAACATGATCGGATGTTCGCGGATCACCCGCTCCAGAATGTCCCAGACCTCCGGCCGTTCCTTCTCGACCAACTTTTTGGCCATCTTCAGCGTGGCGGCGGTGCCGTCCACTTCCAGATTGGAATAGATGAATGGCTTGAACAGTTCCAGCGCCATCTTTTTCGGCAGACCGCATTGATGCAGCTTCAATTCCGGCCCGACCACGATGACCGAGCGGCCGGAATAATCCACGCGCTTGCCCAGCAGATTCTGGCGGAAACGGCCCTGCTTGCCCTTCAGCATGTCGGCCAGGGACTTCAGGGGCCGTTTATTGGCGCCCGTGATAACCCGGCCGCGGCGGCCATTGTCGAACAGCGCATCGACGGATTCCTGCAGCATGCGTTTTTCATTCCGCACGATAATATCCGGCGCCTTCAGCTCGATCAGGCGTTTCAGGCGGTTGTTACGGTTGATCACCCGGCGATAGAGATCGTTCAGATCCGAGGTCGCGAAGCGGCCGCCGTCCAGCGGCACCAGGGGACGCAGTTCGGGCGGGATTACCGGCACCACCTCGAGGATCATCCATTCCGGGCGGTTGCCGGATTCGATAAAGGCGTCGATCAGCTTCAGCCGCTTGACGATCTTTTTCGGTTTCAGCTCGGACGTGGTCTCGGCCAGTTCCTCGCGCAGTTTGACGCGCTCGGCTTCCAGATCGACCGTGGAAAGAATTTCCTTGATCGCCTCGGCGCCAATCCCGGCGGAAAAGGCATCCTCGCCATATTCATCCTGGGCGTCGAGATATTCATCCTCGGTCAGAAGCTGCATATGCTCCATGGGCGTCAGGCCGGGCTCGACCACCACGTAATGTTCGAAATACAGCACCCGCTCCAGATCCCGCAGCGTCATGTCCAGCAGCAGGCCAATGCGCGAGGGCAGGGACTTCAAGAACCAGATATGGGCCACGGGAGAGGCCAGCTCGATGTGGCCCATGCGCTCCCGGCGCACCTTCGAAAGGGTAACTTCAACGCCGCATTTTTCGCAGACAATGCCCTTGAACTTCATGCGCTTGTACTTGCCGCACAGGCATTCGTAATCCTTGATCGGACCAAAAATGCGGGCACAGAACAGACCGTCCCGTTCCGGCTTGAAGGTCCGGTAATTGATGGTTTCAGGCTTCTTTATCTCGCCAAACGACCACGAGCGGATGCGGTCGGGGCTGGCGATCGAAATCTTGATCTGATCGAAGTTGTCCGCCGCCGAAGTGGTGGCCGGGCCAAAAATTCTCATCAGTTCGTTCATGGGGCCATCTCCCATTTGCGGCCGCCCTAAATCTGT
>JABIRL010000189.1 GCA_018667855.1 Rhodospirillaceae bacterium | reverse complement strand
TGGACCGTCCATTCCGCTGGCGTACAGGAAAGCAAGCGCATCCGCATGGCCGTCATTCAGGATTTCAACCGGGCGCGTGAACGAAGCCATATGCGCTGGACGGCGGCGGGCCTTGGCGGCGGGCCCCGGGTCAACTGCGATATGGATGGTGCGTTTGTCTTCACCACCGATGGACAGGACGGCGATCCGGCCGATGGCGGGCGTGAAGTCACGAACCAGTGGATCATGGATTCGAACGAATTCGTATTGGATCAACAGGCGCCCTTCGATGACTTGTTCGCTGATTGGAACCTGGGCCAACGCCCGGTGATGGGAAATGTCGTCGCGGAGCCGCCGTGGTGGCTGAAGTACAATTTGCCCATGCTGCCGACCAGGGATATGCCGCGGGGTACGGGCGGTATGCCCGCCCTGCCAATATCCGAGGTCGCCGAATATGAAGGCGAGGGTGTTTGGCGTGTCACCTCCCGCGCCAATGATTGGATGCAGGACTGACCGCGTTTCTGGACGTTTATCATTGTTGAACTTGCGGAACGCACAAACAAACAGGGCGGCGTAAATTGGTACCGGAAACGTGGGATGAAGTGGCCGATATCGTTGTCGTCGGCTTCGGGGCGGCCGGTGTCGCCGCTGCGGTGACGGCATTTGAGTTGGGCGCCGATGTATTGATCCTGGAAAAGGCGCCCGAGGGTCAGGAAGGCGGCAATACCCGCGTTGCCGGCCAAGGCTATCTCAACACCTCGTCTCCGGAGAAGGCGGCGACCTACCTGAAGGCGCTTTGCGGCCCTTACACCGTGCCGGATGAGATGGTTCGCGTCTGGTCGGAGGAGATGTGTCTCAACAATGACTGGTTGACCAGTCTGGGCGGCGATCCCCAGGAACACCAGCATCAGCCGGTTGGGATCGAGTTCCCGGACCTGCCGGGAGCTGATTGTGTCCACAAGTTCCATGACGGACCGACCTATGGCTATTCCCATACCTGGAACCGGTTCGAGAGTCTGGTAAAGGATCGTTCGATCCCCGTTTTCTATGAAACGCCGGGCCGTGAGTTGATCCAGGACGGGACGACGGGGGACATATTGGGTATCCGCGTCGAGCAAGGCGGAAAACCTTTATTTATCAGGGCTCGCAAGGCGGTCGTGCTTACCTGTGGCGGCTTCGAGAATAACCAGGAGATGATCCGCAACTATCTTCCCGGCGTGCCCTATTGCTACACCTCCGGCAGCCCTTACAACGAAGGCGATGGTATTTCAATGGCCCTCGCGGTCGGTGCCAATCTTTGGCATATGAACAATTACGCCGGTCCGTCCATGGCCCTGAAAGTGCCGGCGTTCGCCACAACATTTTCCATGCAGGCGCTTCATTTCAGCAAAGTCATGGCGGGCGGTATGATCGTCGTCGGCCCGGACGGAAAGCGCTTCGCGGACGAAAATTTCAAGACCCGCCACGGCAAGGTACCGTCCAATGGAACGTGGCAAGCCCAGCCGGCGCCGTGCCCTATGCATATGGTGTTCGACCAGGCATTGATGGCGTCGGGGCCGTTGTACGACAAGACGCCCAGCCATGGCTGGACGCAAATTGTCGAACGCTACGATTGGAGCGAAGACAACAGTAACGAGCTGATGCAGGGATGGATCAAGACGGCGGATACGATTGCGGATCTGGCACTTTCCATTGGTCTGGACGCGGATCGGTTGAGCGAAACAGTCGATCGCTGGAACGGACAAGCCGCTGCCGGGATCGATGAAGATTTTCACCGTAAACTCATGCTCATGCCGTTCGATGGTGGCCCGTACTATGCGGTCGAATTGTCGCCCTCGATGCTCAATACCCAAGGCGGACCCCAGCGAAACGAAAAAGCGCAGATCCTGCGGCCCGACGGCACACCAATCCCACGGCTCTACAGCGCGGGGGAACTTGGATCGATCTACAGCTATCTGTATCAAGGCACGGGGAACATCGGGGAATGCCTGGCGTTCGGGCGGATCGCCGCCCGCAATGCCGTGGCGGAACTCTCTGTGTCATAGATAGCTGTGGACTAGCTTAGTGTCAGGTTGTTGCCTTGCCCGCCGCGCCCGCGGCCCGTAACGCGGCGACTTCCTCGGGCGAATAGCCAACTTCGGCTAACACGGCCTCGGTACTTTGTCCCAATTGTTCCGGATGGCGGTAGTAGCCGCCGGGTGTCTTTGAAAAATGTACCGGAACCTTCAGATGCCTGACCCGGCCTTCCGTCGGATGATCGACTTCCGGGAACATGCCCACCGCATCCAAGTGCGGGCAATCAAACAGATCCTCTGGAGAATTCATCGGCATAACGGGAATATCCGCCGCCTCGAGAGTTTGTTGCCAGTCCGACGAGGTGCGGTCCAGCATAATCCCGCCGACGATCTCATACAGCGCATCAATGTTTTTCGACCGTGACGGTTGATCCGCGAACCGTGGGTCCTGTGCTAATTCGGGCCGCTCGGCCAATTCGAAGAACTTTGCCCAATGTTTGTCGTTATAGGGCAAAACACAGATATGGCCGTCGGCGGTCGGGTAAGGGCGGCGGTGCGGTGTCAGCATTCGCTGGTAGCCGGCCGGGCCCTCGGGCGGCTCGAAACTGCGGCCCTGCATATGTTCGTTCATAACAAAGGACGCGAACGCTTCGTACATGGGTACGTGAACCCGTTGCCCTTCGCCCGTGCGCTCGCGATGGAACAGGGCCATGGTGATGGCGTAGGTGAGGAACAACCCCGTCGTCTTGTCGGCAAGCACGCTGGGCCCATAACGGGGCGTACCCGTAACCGCGCCGAACAGCGCGGCCAGGCCCGATGCGCCCTGGATCAGATCGTCATAGGCCGGCCGGTCAACATAGGGGCCGGCTTCGCCATAGCCCGTCGCAGCCGCATAAACGATATCCGGCTTCCATGCGGCGATGGTTTCATAGTCGATGCCGATACGGGCGGCGGCTTTCGGCCGAATATTGTGGACGAAGACGTCCGCCGTTTCGACCAGGCGCCGCAGTGGCTCCTTGGCTTCGCTGTTCTTCAGGTCCAGGACCACGCTGCGTTTGTTGCGGCCCTTCATCATATAGGCCGCCGACATACCAGGATTTTTGCCAACACCGGTCCAACGGCCAATATCGCCGCCGGGCGGCTCCACCTTGATGACATCGGCGCCCATCTCACCCAGGATTTGCGTGCTAAAGGGGCCAAGCATGACAGTCGTCAGATCGATGACGCGAATACCTTCGAGCGGGCCGCGTGGTTTGGAGGTCACAATACAATTCCTTCTCTTTGGTATTCTGTATTTTTCGGGCGTAGCGACAGATGAACATGATCGGCGTTACAAGCGTGCCAACACCGCCGCGCCGAATTGAGTGATGAAATCCTGGGTGATGGTTTGACCCGGCGCTCCGATTTGCGGGCTTACCACCACGCGATCAATTCGCGGGTCCGCCAGTAGTCCATTTATTCGCGCATGCACTTCATCGGGTGTGCCGGCGACGGCATAGCGGCTGATGAGATGCTCCGGCACAAGCGCGGCGTGGGCTGGGCTCGATTCCGCATGGGCGAACATATCGTAGCCGTGGCGTAGGCGTTCCACCGCTTCACGGTCCTGCCCCTCGAAACGCAATGGATCCATCATCCGCAGCACCGCCGCCACCCGTGCCCTTACCTGGTCGTGCGCCCGCTGCCTGTCATTGTCCAGGCCGACATAAACCCACGCCGTGGTCTGAATACTGCCCGGCGCGCGGCCGGCTTCGACCAATCCCTGCTCCACCAAATCCATGGCTTTGTCGATAAGGTCGGGTGCGGAACCCTGTAGCAGAATGACACCATCCGCCATGCCCGCTGCCGCACGGGTCAATCGCGGTCCGGTCGCGGCGATGTGCAGCGGCACCGCTACGGGATGCTGGGCCCAGGTCAACGCCCCATCGGTACCGCTGCCAAATTCGACGGCCTGCCCGTCAAGCAGCTGGCGCACGGTATTGACGTAGTCAGCCAACTCCGCAATAGGGACTGGCGTTTGTCCAATATTTCGCAGTGCGGAATGCCCCACGGAAATGCCTGCCATGGCCCGTCCGTTCGACAACTCGTTCAGGGTTGCCAGGGCGCTGGCGGTAACGCTGGGATGCCGCGTGCGGGGCACGGTTACCCCGGTCGCGAGCATCAAACGGGTTGTGGCGGTGGCGCATGCCGCCAGCGTTACGTACAGCTCGCGGCAAATAAGCTGCGTGTCCGTCAGCCAGATACTCTCGAACCCGACCTGCTCCGCCAGCTTGGCATGGTTGACTGTTGCCCCCACGGATTCGGTGCCCCATAGGGCCAGGCCCACGCGGGTCGCTCGCGGTTTCAGCGTTTTGGTCTGGCTCA
>JABIRL010000143.1 GCA_018667855.1 Rhodospirillaceae bacterium | reverse complement strand
GGCCATGGCCCGCTGCATGACACTGTATTGAATGGTCAGCGAGCGGATCGGGTCAAAGAACCGCTGCACATAGAACAGGAAGGCGACCATGACGCCGATGTCCAGGGCATCGTCCAGCACCAACGCGCCCCCAACCACCACGACAATGCCCATCGCAGCCCCGGTCAGGGTATCGACGATCGGTATCATGGCCTGGGCGAACTTGGCCGAACGCAGGTGGGAACGCAGGTTTTCCCGGGCCTTTTCCTTGTACAGCTCGAAATTCACCGCCTCCCGCCCCATGCCCTGCACGGTGCGCACCGCATGGATGCCCTCGGCCAGGGCGCCGTTGGCTGACGAATTCGTCTCCCGCGCGGTGCGAAAGGCAACCCGCGCCCTGGGCAACCAGACCAGACGGACGAACAACAGCACCGGCACCACGGAAAGGGTCAACAGGCCGAGCCAGAAATCCAATACCAGCATAATGATGATGATGCCCACCAGCAGCACCAGATCGCCGATGGCGGTGATGGAGTTCTCCAAAAACTCCTGCAGTGAATTCACATCGCCTTGCAGGCGCGACATCATGCGACCGATTTCCGTCTTATCCATAAAGGACAGGCCGACGTGCTGCAGATGCATGAACATGGCCCGGCGCAGATCGAAGATCGCGTTTTCACCGGTCAGGCCGACCAGCAGATCCTGCAGATAGCTGGCGCCGTAGTTGATGAGGATGATAACGGCGAAGGCCGCCATGGCCGCCAACAATATCGACCCGCTGCCGCCCTCGGCGATCAGAGCCTTGTCGATGGCATAGCGGATGATCAGGGGTATGGCCAGCTGGGCCCCGGTGAACACCAGCACCGAAAACAGCGCGATGTAGATACGGTGCTTGTAGGGCTTCACATAGGTGAAAAAGCGGCGCACCACCTTGCCGTCGAAGGCGGCGCCGAACATCTCCTCGTCATGGCTGATCTGCGAGCCGACGACTGCCCTTGGCGGCCGCGCGGCGTCTTTTTCCCGATCCCGATCCCGATCCCGATCCCGATCCCGATCCTGGTCATGGTCCTGGTCCTGAATTGTGGTCATTGCGCATCATCCCGGCTTTGCAGCGCGAATAACGCGGCATAGCGGCCGTCCTCGGCAATCAGGCTGTCGTGATCACCGCGCTCTACAATGCGGCCGGCCTCCAGGAAGATGATTTCGTCCGCGTGACGCAGGGCGCCCAGACGGTGAGAGATTATGATGGTGGCGCAGCGGGCGGTATGTTCCGCCAGAGCGGTACGGATGCGCCGCTCAGTCTCGGCATCGATGGCGGCGGTGGAATCATCGAACACCAACACCGTCCCCTCCAGTATGGCGGCCCGGGCAATGGCCACGCGCTGCTTTTGCCCGCCGGAGAGCGAGACGCCCCGCTCGCCCACCAGGGTGCCATAACCGTCGGGCAGGGCGCCGACGAAGCCGTCGATCTGCGCGGTGGAGGCGGCGCCATGAACCATGGCGTCATCGGCCCAGGGATCGCCATAGGCAATGTTGTTTTCCAGCGACGTGGTGAACAAAAATGAATCCTGCTGCACGATGCGCATGGCCTGGCGTAAAGAGGCCAGGGTGACCTCGCGGATATCCACGCCGTCCACGGTAATGCGGCCGCCGCTGGGATCGTAATAGCGCGGCAGCAGGTTGGCGATGGTGGATTTGCCGCTGCCGGGTGGGCCGACGATGCCCAGGGTCTTGCCTCTTTCGACCGTGAAAGAAACATTGTGCAGCACCGGCGGGGCGTTCTCGTCCGCATAGGTAAAAGATACATCCTCGAACCTGACGGTACCTTCGGTTGGGTCCAGCGCCTGTGCTTCGGCCGG
The DNA here is from genome assembly GCA_018667855.1 of Rhodospirillaceae bacterium. GTDB lineage: Bacteria > Pseudomonadota > Alphaproteobacteria. The sequence continues at coordinate 31,236 of JABIRL010000143.1, read as the reverse complement.
GTCCGCGATGGCCGGTTCCAGGTCCAGTACCGCGAACAACCTGGCCCCGCAGGTGGAGGCCCGCGCGATGGAATTGACCAGCAGGCCCAATTGCCGCACCGGTTGCTGCAATATGGTGATGAAGGTCAGAAACACGGTCAACTCACCCACGGTCATGGCGCCATCCAAAACCTGCAGGCCGCCGACCCAAAGCACCAGGCCCATGGCGATAAAATAGGCGAAGGTCATGACCGAGGTGGAGGCCGCCCGGGTCTTGATCCGTTCATCGGCGATGGCCATGGCGTCGTCGGAGGCCATGTCGAATTTGCCGATCTCGTACGGTTCGGCGCCAAAAGCCCGGACCACGCGAATACCGGTCAGGTTTTCGTCCATGATCTGACCCAGCCGCCCCATGCGTTCCTGCAACGCCAGCCACAATGCCCGCAGGCGCAGCCGTGCGGCGGAGGAACGCCAGGCCACGAAAGGCACGAAGGAAAAACTTAAAATGCCCAGCAGCAGATCGCTGGAGAGCAGCAGATAGGCGCCGGCGCCGATCAGATTGATCAACAAGACCAGGCGCAACAGCCCCGTATTGACGAACATGCGCACGCCTTCCAGATCCAGCATGCCCCGGGTGATCAATTCGCCCGTATGCACCTTGTCATGGAACGAGAAGCTGAGGCTTTGCAACTTGCTGTAAAAGGCCAGGCGCAGATCGAAGGCGACCAAATGGCCTATCGCCTCGCCGCCGTAGTTGTGCGCCAGGGTGAAAATGCCACGCAGAACGGAGGCGGCCAGCAATAGCATGGCGGCATCGAACAAGGCCGCCCGAGAAGCTTCCTCGGCGATGGTGTCATTGCCCAAAAGGCCAAGGGCGCTGTCAACGGACTGCCCTAGGAAGCGCGGGATCATAAGCTGGAAGACGGCGGCCGCGATAGTCGCGCCCACGGCCAGGGCCAGACGCAGGCGATGGCGCAGTACAAGCCGGGTAACGCGCCACAAGATAGCCGCGTCCGAGCCGACGCTGTGATCGGATTGATCCGCCATGCCCCGATAGGCCTGCTGGCGCAGGGTAATCGTCTGTTTCGGCGGCATTCCCGCTGTTTCCGCCCTGTTAGCCACCATTGCCTGCGTATTACCTTCGTGAATTTGCCATACCGCCAAGTATCAACGGGCGAAACCGCCGCGGTCAATTGGGGCACGATACAGAGGCCAGCGAAATTGATCGCGGATCCTCGAATTACGTCTCTGAATCGGTGAAAAGTATATCACATCGTCTGAAGAAACCGATAACCAGCCGCGAATTGCCCGGTATCCGGCCGAATATGCCGTCAACGCATGGCAGACAAACTGACGATAAGGGCATCATTTTTCTTGCGAATGGCGGTGGCGATCTTGTGGGCGATGTCTTGTTCCGCCTCGCCGATGCTATTGCAGGCATCAACGGCACGATGCTGCCCCTCCAGCATGCCGCGTATTACGGCTGCTTCGATCACCTTGGTAATTGCCTTGGTTTGATCCTCCGACAATGAACCATCCAGCTTATCGACGGCCTCGTCGACGATATCTCTCAGTTTTTCCATGGCTCGCTTCCCGTACTGCCAAAAAAGCCTGCGATATCAGCCGAATGCTAATGGGAAATCGGGGCAAATGGAACTGTTTTGCCGGTTCCGGACGGCCTGATTGAAGGGGATCAATAAATTTTTTTGCCGTGCCGCCAAAAAAACCACCCTGGCGCCGCCATAGCCTCCCCTGAACAGGATCAATGAAAGCGATCCGATGAACTTGAACATTAGGAAAGGGCCGCGATATGCGACAGTCTAATCAGCGAACCAAATGGGGTCGGCGGTTGCCCATGCTGGCAATCGGCGCGGCGCTTATGGCCACCGCGTGCAATCCCGTGACCACGGCGCAGCAGAAAGAGGGCATTGGCTTCCGCCAGGCCCGATTTGCTGAGATTTCCGCCATGCGTAGCTATCGTCAATGCCGCGACGATGCCTTGGCCCTGGACGGCCAGGCCCGCGCGGATGGCTCGTCCGCCCGTTATCTGGCGGCCGCCCGCCTGCTGGAGACGTGCGAGGCCGAGGTTGGCCCCGAAGCCGCCAGCGTCGGTGTTGATGAACGCATGCGGGCCTATGCCCTGGGCATTCAGGATTATTTCAAGGGCGGCGATGTGGCGCGTGCCCGCGCCAATCTGGAAACCTTCAAGCAGACCTTTAGTGGCGCCGATCTGTATTTCGCCGACGGCGCGTCATTCATCGAAAGCATGGAAATCCTGCTTGGCCAGCGCGACCGCTCGGCGGTGGGTGAATTCTCCCTGGCGAATGTTTCATCCGAAATGAAATCCGAATTGCGCCGGGTGCGCTATTGGAAACGGAACTAGGAAAGGGCTGCACAATGAACGCGAAACGATATCTGTTACTGGGCCCAAGCCTGGCGCTGGCGCTTGCCATGGCGGCGCCGGGTCCGGGCCTGGCCAAGGGCGGCGAGGCGCCAAGTTGGCAGCCCGTGGCCAGCGAAAAGCTGATCAAGCTGCCGGCTAACTATTTAAAGAAATCCCTGGATCATGACTTCGCCCAATCGGCGTTGTCGGCCGCCATTCAGGATGCGGATGGGGAAATCGGCCTGAAGGGTCAGACCCTGGAAGATCTGCGCGCCGCCATCGAACAGGCGGAAGGGGAGTTGGCGGTGGAACTGCGCCATCAATTCCTGGCGCAAAAGCGCGAATTCATCACCTTGATGAAACGCAAGGCTGATCTGCGCTTTCGCCATATGCAGACCAAGCAGAAGACCCTGGAGCGATTGCTGAAAAAGCTGGGTCAGGAAAAGGGCGCCATGACGCCGGCGCGGGTGCAACTGGTGGCACAGCAACAGGAAGCCCGGAACAGGTTCCAGGGTTCCCTGGCGCGGGTTGATCTATCGGTGCTCGCCGCTTCCGCCGTGCCGGAAAGCAAATATGCTCAGGAATACGCCACCAACATGGGCGCGGTGGAATCCCTGGTCGCGGCCATCCGCCACCATCCCATGAATGCCGGGACGCAACTGGCCGGCAACCCCGCCACCAAGGGTGATTTCATTCGTCAGATGCTGGCCGACACCCAGGCCGGCATGGCGATCCTGGATCAGGAGCAAAACATCCTTGGTTACATGGCCAAGCTGGTAGCCCTGGATGCCATGGCGCTGTCGGAACAGGTGATGGATACGGAATTGACCGACAGCGATATCCCCGCCACCGCCTCGCCCGCATCAGCCGTCAAATACTTCGTCAACTAACCTATCTCATGAAAGGAACCGGATCATGACACTCAATTTGAAAATTCTATTGCCGGCGGCGGCACTGCTTGCCGCCACCGCCCTCGCGGTCCCGGCCCAGGCCGATACCCTGGCCAATATGGAGCGGGAACGCGCCCTGTTGATCGAAACCATGCTGGACGGCGGGATCGCCCCGGCCGAACGCCAGGTGCGTCTGGAGGCTGGGCAGCGGCGTCTGCTGGATCTGGAACGCATGGTGCTCCGCGATGACAAGCTGGTGGGACGCAACACGCCCCAGGTCCGCCGCGCCTTCGCCAACTATGATCTGACCTTTCTGGTCCATGCCTCGGCCGAGAAAAGCCGCACCATGGCCGAAACCTGGCTGGCGCAGCTGGGCTTGACGACGCAAAGCCTGATGTCGGCCAAGCGCGGGCGGCGGTAAGATGGCCGGCGTTATCGCCTTTGTCAGCGGTGGCTCCCGCGCTTTGAGTTATTTCTTGGGCGCCGTGGTTCTGGTCCTTGCCGTCGCCCTGGCCATGGGCGCGCCGGAACCGGGCGAGATTCTGGCCTGGGTGGCGCGTGTTCTTGGCGGGGTGTTTATCGCTCTTCTGACAATACTGATCCTGGCCACCTTGTATTGCTGGCAACGGTTGCTGGACCGCGAACTGCGGCCGCAGCAGCGCCAGGCCTGGCACGAGGCGGGACTGCACGCCGCCAACGGCATCGCCACTTTGGCCCTGACCTACACCTTGTTCGGCATCAGTCTCGGCATCGGAGAATTGGCCGGGCAGAGCCTGACGCCCGAAACCGTGCAGGAGGTTATTCGCGGCCTGACCGAACGCTTCAGCCTGGCCTTCATGACCACGGTCATCGGCCTTCCTACCTCGGCTCTTTTGCGGGCGCTGTTATCCATCAGCGCTGCCTGGGTCGAGGCCAAATCCACCGCAAAAGGAGTAATTCCATGCGATTCCTGATTTTCAATCTCGTCGTTGTCGGGGCTTTGTTCTATCTGTTCGCCGGCGGCCAGCCGTTCGCCGACATCGACCAGGACGGCATGCTGGGCAAGGTTACCGCGGCGGTCGAGAAAACAGTTCATTCAGGCCGCGAGGTCACGGCGGCTGTGGTCGACAAGGTGATGGCCGAGAATACGGGCGCGCCCTTGCCGCCCAGCCTGACGCCGCCGCCCGCCATAGAACCGCCGAAAGCCACGCCGATAGAGACCGCCATGGCCAAACCGGCCATCCAGGCGCCGGCAATCGAAGTTCCGGTGCAAAAAGTGGTGCCGCCGATCCCGGTCAAGCTGGCCGCGCCAAAGGCGCCGGCCATAGCGGCACCCTCTACGATCACAGACCCCGCGGTGAAAAAACGCCGGGCAGAAGTCATGGCGCAAGGTCCCGTGACAGCCGACGCCACCGTCAGGGAACAGTCGAAATTCATGACCCCCCGTCAGCGCCGCCGCGAACTGCATGCGTTGTCGGAGGAAATGGAACTGCTGTTCGCCAGCACGCGGGGGCAATAGATCATGGCGCGGGGAATGGTCATCGGCGGCGCTTCCATCGGGCTTTCGGCTCTGCTGGCGGCATTATTGCTGACCACGGTGCCGGCTGAACGGCGCGGGGTTGAACCCTCTCCCGACCCCGTGCCGCAAAAAACTCCGGTGAAGGCTCCGGTGGAAAATCCGCACCCCCGCGCCGTGATCCTACCCCCGCCGCCGCGAACAGCAGCGCCGCCGCCCCGGCCACCCTTGCAACCAAAGGAGAAGCCGGAGGTGGCGGCGACCGAAATCAAGCCGCTGGAACCCACGCAACCACGGACGGCCAAACGACAGCCGCCGCCGTCGCCAATACCGATAAAGCCGACCAAACCTGTTCCCGTGAAGATCGAAACAAGGCCAGCGCAAACGACAAAGCCAACACCGGCATCGCGCCCTGCGACGGATGTTAAGGCCGTGGCCGCTCAGGGCCGGGTGCTGCTGCATTTGCTGGAACACGGCCAGGGCCCGGCGATCGAACTGGCCTGGCCGGGGAACGCCGACCAGCGCGCCCGCCTCTATCACAAATTCCGCGATTGCTTCGGCATGCAGGTGGCCTTGGCCCGTCACGGCGGCGAACTATTCATCGCCGGAAGCCCGCGCGGCCAATCCTGGCAACCCAACCGGGATCGTTACAGCGGTTTCGCGCGGCAGCCGTCCGGGCGTCTGGTGGCGGCGGAACGGGACGACCTGCACGCCATTGCCAGGCGTCACGGATTGCCGCGCGATATTCCGGCCATGCGGATCTTTCCCCGCAGGGTCGATGCCCGTCTGTTGGGCGGGTTGGATCAACTATTGGCCGGCGGCTACGGCAAGGCCGCTTCGATCCGGGCCCGCTATCAACTGTCCGGGGGGCGGATCATCGTACGCGATATCCAGGTCGATGGCCGGGCGGTTCCGGGCATGTTTGATCTGGGCAACAGATGCGGGAGGGTGTGAGCCATGGTGCGTATCGTGGCGGGTATTGTGGTGCGTTTTCTGCCCATACTCTTCCTTGCCTTATTCGCCCATCTCGGCGCCAGGGCGGAAACAACAGGGGCCACGCGGGGCTATTACGAAGATCCCCCACGGTGTATCGCCGTCCTGGCCGGGCCGATGGAACTGGGTGTCGTGGCGGCAGGGCGGATCGCGGAAGCCCTGGCGCGGCAGTTAAGCGGCCGGGTCGAAAAAGTTATCCACCCCCGGGAACGGCGCCGTCTGGTGCGCGCCATGGCGGTGGATCTGGCGCACCCCGATGATGCCCGGCACTTCGCCGCCACTACCCATTGCCCGGCGTTCCTGCGCTGGCATGTCATGGGTGCGGGTCACGACAACGCCCTGATCTGGTCGCAAAAATATATCCACATAAGTGCAGAAATTATTCGCCCGCGCGATGGCGCCGTGCTGTGGCAGGCAAACTCCACGGCCTCCCGCAGCTCCGGCGATGTGCCGTTATCGCTGTTCTCGCTGCCCCTTGCTATGTTGCGGGCGGCGGCTTTCCAGGAAGATGACGACGCCGTCGCCTCCATGCTGGATGACCTGGCCCGGCGTCTGCTCGCCAGCCTGCCCGATACTCGTTAGGGACGTGCTAAGCTGGCGGCAGCAGGGGGAAAGCACTCAAGACGTCTGAATGGACTACCGCCGGCGCGGTGGTCAGATCCTCGGGCGACAATTCCGACAATTTCGTCTTGCCCATCAGTCCTAGGGCCAAATGCATTTCCTCCGACAACAGATCGATGGCGCGGGTCAGGCCTTCCTCGCCCGCGGCACCCAGGCCCATGGCGGTCAGACGCCCCAGGCCGACCAGGTCGGCGCCCAGGGCAATGGCCTTGATTACGTCCGTGCCGCGAAGGAAGCCGCCATCGACCACCACCGAGGCGCGGCCGGCGATCGTCTCCACGATTTCCGGCAACACGGCCATGCTGCCCTGGGCCTGATCCAGCTGCCGGCCGCCATGGTTCGAAACCCAGACGCCGTCAACCCCCAGATCGCAGGCCATGGCGGCGTCTTCCGCCGTCATGATGCCTTTGATCAATAGGGGGATATCGTGGGTTGCCTTGAAACGTTCGACATCTTTCCAGTTCAGGGAAGATTGAAAATTCTTGCCGCCGGCGCTGCGCCGCCACGGCTTGACGAAGCGGTTGACGATGTCCCGCTCCCGCCGGCTGTAGACGGCCACGTCCACGGTCAGACAGAAAGCGGTATAGCCCGCCGCTATGGCCCGGTGCGCGTGATCGTCGATCCAGTCACTGTCGCCGCGTACATAGAGCTGGAAGATCTTGGGGCCGGGGGCGGCTTCCGCCGTTGCCTCCAGTCCGGGGGCGGAGACCGAGCTTAATGTGGTCATCATGCCGTGACGCGCCGCCGCCCGGGCCGCTGCCGCGCCGCCCTCTGGATGGAAGGATTCCAACGATCCGATGGGCGCGAATGTCAGCGGCAATTCCAGTTCGGCGCCCATGAAGGTGCTGGCGAGACTGATATCGGTGACGTCGCGCAACATGCGAGGGCGCAGGGCCAGGGTATCGATGGCCATGCGGTTGCGCTTGGCCGTCGTCTCCGTCTCCGTCGCGCCGCGCATGTAGTCCCAGATATTGCGGGGCAGACTGGCGCGGGCTTCTTCGGCGATTTCATGCAGCACCTGAAAGCGATTTTGGGTACCCGGTAGGCTACGTGGTTCACGCACGAATTAGGCCTCCACCAGATCTAATTGAAGCGCCTTGGCCTTGGCGTAGGTCAGTTTGTTGACGATCTCGCCCGCCTTGTTGAAATGCAGGATATCAAGGCCCCGCCAGCCGGTCCGCCCCCGCTTGGTATCGAAGGTACAGAGCCAACTGACCATGGTCTTGTCCTGGTCGGGGTCGATGAACAAATCCTCCACCACGAAGGCCATGGTGCCGAAATCGCCGTCGAACTGCGGTTGAAAGGCCGTACGGATCGCCGTCAATCCTTCTGCGATGGCGCCGTCATGCTGGTCGTAGACCGCCGCTGCATCGGCGAAATAGGACATCATGACGTCCAGGTCGGTGCCGTTGAAGGTTTCCGTGAAGGACCGGGTCAGGTCCTCTAATCTTGCTCTATCCATTGCGTCCACCTATTGCCTCTTCCTCAATCGTAACCAAACAGCCAGCGCGAGACGCCGTCGTGAATATTAATGACGGAATGCAGCGCCCGCGCGGGAATAAAAATCTCGTCGCCCGGCCCCATTTCCACCCGTGTATCGCCCACCACCATTTCCAGCCGGCCCTCGACCACCGTGACCAGTTCGTTCGTAGCATGGGTAAAATCCAGCCATTGCTGCCCGGGAGGATCCACGAATAGATTACAGGAATAGCCTCGCCCGCGCCAATCGGCGGCCACGGCATCAGCATCGAGGGGGAGGGAGAATTTCTCCGGGCTCAAAATATCGTTCATCCGTGATCTTTCATTGGCTTCGGGGAGGAATTTAGTCACCCTGTACGATCCGCGCCAGGGTTTTCCCACTTGACCCCCCGTCGGATGTCAAGAAACCTAACCGTGGAACGCGTTCGGAGGAAACATGCCGCAGTTAGTATTGAAGAACGGCCGGCTGTTCGACAGCCAGGGGGACGCCCTGGCATTGATCATGAAAGGCGGGATCGCCTACAAGAACGTAATTTCGTAAACCTGATACAAAGCAATAAAGCGTAAACGACCGAATGGAGGAAACCGCCAATGTCATGGCAACCGGAACTAGATGAATTAAAGCGACGCGAGGCATTTGCCGAAAAACTGGGCGGCGAGATGCGCGTCCAGCGCCAAAAGGACGGCGGCCGATACACCGTTCGCGAGCGGATCGAGTTATTGGCCGATGACGGCTCCTTCCGGGAGTTGGGCAAGATTGCCGGCATGGCCGAATATGACGGCAGGAACGATCTGGAAGATCTCGTGCCCTCCAACTTCGTCTTTGGCCGCGCCCGCCTGAACGGTCGGCAAGTGGTGGTCTGCGGTGATGATTTCACAGTGCGGGGTGGCTCGGCGGACGCCACCATCAAGGGCAAGCACCTAACCTGTGAGGCCATGGCCAACGCCCTGGAAATTCCTCTGGTACGTCTGGTTGAAGGTTCGGGCGGCGGCGGCTCCGTCAAGACGATCGAGACCACGGGCCGGTCCAATGTTCCGGGCGTCGTGGGCTGGGAAATGGTCGTGGCCAATATGGGCGTGGTGCCCCGCGTGGCATTGGGTTTGGGCTCTGTCGCGGGTCTGGGCGCGGCGCATCTGGCGGCTTCGCATTATTCGGTGATGATCAAGGAAAAGTCGGCCATGTTCGTGGCCGGCCCGCCCGTGGTTAATCGTATCGGGCAAAATCTGACCAAGAACGAACTGGGCGGCTGGCAGATCCAGCTGCGCGCGGGCGCGGTGGATCACGCGGTCAATACGGAGGAGGAGGCTTTTGAATGCGCCAAACAATTCCTCTCCTACCTGCCGCAATCGATCAATGAACTGCCGCCACGGGTTGAGCCGACGGACGATCCCGACCGCCGGGTCGATTGGCTGATTGATGCCATCCCCCGGGAGATTCGCAAGATCTACAAAATGCGGCCCATCATCAATGCCCTGGTCGATGAAGGCTCGTTCTTCGAAATCGGCCGGCAATACGGCAAGTCGGTGATCACCGGGTTGGCGCGGCTGGACGGCTGGCCGGTGGCCTTCATGGCGTCCGACCCCATGTCCTATGGCGGCTGCTGGACGGCGGATACCTGCCGCAAAGTAGAGAAATTTGTCGATATGGCGCAAACCTTTCATCTGCCCATCGTAAACCTGTCCGATTGCCCCGGCTTTCAGGTAGGTCTGGAGGCAGAGCAAAGCGGCGTCATCAAGGAAGGCGTGCGCGTGATGAGCGCCATTTGGCAGACCACGGTGCCCTGGTGCACGGTGATCATCCGCAACGTCTTTGGTGTTGCCGGCGCCGCCCATACCGTGGGTGATCGCTTCTCCACCCGCTATGCCTGGCCATCGGGGCGCTGGGGCTCGCTGCCCCTGGAAGGCGGGATCGAAGCGGCCTATGCCGCCGATATCGCCGCCGCTGACGACCCCGATGCCGAATTGGCGGAAATCACCGAACGGCTGGAGAAACTACGCTCCCCCTTCCGCTCGGCCGAGTCGTTCTGGATCGAGGAGATCGTTGATCCACGGGACACGCGCGGCCTGTTGACCGATTTCGCCAACACGGCGGCGCCCTTGCGGAAGGCTGGGGTGTCCAGCCACGCCATGCGCCCCTGATCGTCAGCGATAGATAGGTTTGCCATGTCCGAACTGCGGCGAAAAACCATAACCGGCTATTGCGATCCGCTGTCCGCGCGGCCGGGGCAACGTGTGGATTTCAAGGTTTGCTGTTACCAGGATGGCGATTACGCCGCCGATCTGGTCCGCCTCGTCGCGGGCGACAATGCGCCGGGCGGCACCGGTATGATTGAACGGGTGGTCGAAAGCCCCATCGCCAAGACCTATCCCGGCCGTTATCAGGCCATTCACCAGGGATCTTACGGCATCGTGTCCATGGGCAAGGCGTTGGACGGCTTGGCCGGGTTCACCCTGCAGGCGATGATCTATCCCACGTTGCCGGGGCGGAACCGGCAAGTGGTGATGGGCCAGGTGGGGCAGGGGGATCAGACGGCGGGTTTTGCACTGTTGCTTGATGATGACGGCGCTCTGGCGGTTCGCATCGGCGATGTTGTGGTCGACACCGGGGTGCCCGTGCGCCGGCACCAATGGCTGTTTGTCGCGGCGACTTATGATGGCGATAGCGGCGTCGTGCGTCTGGTGCAGCGTCCGGTGGCCAACTCGCCCGGCGACCGGTTGATCTCTCAGTTCGTGGAACATACCGAAACCGTCAAGGGGGATCTCACTTTGACCGCCGCGCCGTTCCTGTTCGCGGCCGGGGGCGACGATCCGGGGGCCGATTTCTTCAATGGCAAGATCGACCGCCCGCGCCTCGCCAACCGGCCTTTGAATGACGACGAAATGACGGCTCTGTGTGGGCCGGCCGTCCCCCCGGAGCTGACCGATTGTGTGCTGGGATGCTGGGATTTTGCCGCCGATATCTCCACTGACCGGATCAGCGATTTGTCTAACCATGGTCTGCATGGCGAGGTGGTCAATCTGCCGACCCGCGGCGTCACGGGCCATAACTGGGATGGTTCAGAGCACAGTTGGCGCCATGCACCGGCGCAATACGGCGCTATTCATTTCCATCAGGATGATCTGTACGATGCGGCCTGGGATACGGATTTCAGCTATACCGTCCCCGATGATCTGCCCAGCGGCATATATGCCGCCCGTTTGCGCCATAAGGGTCAGGGGAGCGATGACGTGGACCGCATTCCGTTTTTTGTCTTGCCGCCGAAAGGCCAGACGACCTCGGACGTTGCCTTCCTGGTGCCCACGGCGTCCTACATGGCCTATGCCAATACCCGGCAGCGCCTGCAGCCGAATATCATTTTCGGTGATGGCAGCCCGGAATGGGTCAATGACGCCTATCTGGCGACGCACCCCGAAGTCAGCGGATCGCTTTACGATTTGCATGATGATCGCAGCGGCATTCACTATTCGTCCCGCCTGCGCCCGGTGATGAATATGAAACCCGGCGACAACCGGCCCTGGGGTTTTCCGGCCGATATGAACATCGTGGCCTGGCTGGATCGTATCGGCCAGACCTTCGACGTCATCACGGACGAGGAGCTGCACGCGGAGGGCGCGGCGCTGTTGCAACCTTATCGCTGCATTCTGACCGGCAGCCATCCGGAATATCATTCCACCGCCATGCTGGACGGCATCGAAAGTTATTTGGACCAGGGCGGTCGGCTGATGTATCTGGGCGGCAATGGTTTCTATTGGCGCATCGCATTCCGCGAAGACAAACCCGGCGTGATCGAGGTGCGCCGGGCCGAGGACGGCACGCGGGCCTGGATGTCACCGGTGGGGGAATATTACCAGTCCTTCAATGGTGAATACGGCGGCTTGTGGCGGCGCAACGGCCGCCCGCCGAACCAATTGGTTGGCATCGGTTTCGCCGCCCAGGGGTTTGAGCGCAGCAGCGCTTACGAACGTCAGGCCGGGGCCGATGATCCCCGTGCCGCCTTTGCCTTTGCCGGTGTCAGGAATGGACTGATCGGTGATTTCGGCAGTATCGGCGGCGGTGCGGCGGGTGAGGAGATCGACCGCTGGGATACCCGCGACGGCACCCCCATTCATGCCCTGGTCCTGGCCCGGGCGGATGATTTCGGCGACGATATGCTGCGCACCAAGGAGGATTTCCTCTCCACCATGCCGCAATTCGATGATCCCAACGTGCGGGCCGATATGGTGTTCTTCGAGTGCCCCCGGGGCGGCGCGGTGTTCAGTACGGGCTCCATCGCCTGGATCGGTAGCCTGGCCCACAACGCCTATGACAACAACGTGGCGCAAATTACCGGCAATGTGCTGCGCAGGTTTCTCGATCCCGAACCGTTTCCGCCACCCCCTTAACCACCCCCTTGACCATCGCCCTAAGCCGCCCAACTTGCATGATGACGCCACCCTGGCTTACCCTATGGCCTGAAGGAGAGCCATTATGAAAATTGTCAATCCATCCTTCGGCCAGGAGGCGCCGGGCAAAGAGCAGGTTGCCGCCAACTCGGTCGATTGGAACAAGGATCCCATTATCCTGTTTTCCAATTCCAAGCCCAACGCGAAAGAGCTGCTGGAAGGCATCCGTGACAAAATGAGCGCCCATCGGGCCACGGACAATATTGACTACACCCTCAAAGACAGCCCGGCCCAGCCGGCGCCCGATGGGATGTATGACGAATTGGCCACGAAATATCGGGCGGCGCTGATTGCTATAGCGGATTGAGGGGCATGTTCGTCGTGGAGTTTCCATGACAGCATCGAACTTGAAAAACGCGGCGTTACCAACTTTATCCTGACCACCGATACCTTCCTGCCTCTGGTCGAGGCCCAGGCCAAGGCACGCAAGATGGACCCTCACGTGATCGTCGTGAAGCATCCCATCGGCGGCCTGAACGCGGAGGAACTGGCGGAACGGATCGAAACGGCTGCAGCTGGCTTGCAGGCGATAATTGACAACTGATTGAAGAGGACGCACGGACGCCTGCCTAAGGCAATATCGTCATTCCCGCGAAAGCGGGAGTGACTGCGGTGTTTGGGTCGGATAACCCGGTGCGGAAAATGCGTCGTGACGGATAGCAGTATAGAAGATGTCGAGACCATTGACCTGGGCGACATGGACCAGGCGGAATGGAACGAATACGCCATGGCCCAGGGGTGGAGCGACGGCTTCCCCCTGGTCATGCCCGCCGAAGCCTCGGTGGAACGGTTTCTTGACACGGTGCGCGGGGACAACGAACCGATCCCGGCCATGTCGCCCCGCCGGGTTATTCCCACTTTGCCGGTGATGGCCGCCAACGCGGTCATGGCGGGCTGCCGGCCGGAATATTTTCCCGCCGTTCTGGCGGCTACCAGGGCGGTGCTGAACCCCGAGTACAATCTGCATGGATCTCTGGCGACCACCCATTCCTGTGCGCCGATGCTGTTGGTCAACGGCCCGATCCGCAAGGAACTGGACGTCAACTGCTCCTCCAACTGTTTCGGCCAGGGCCGTCAGGCAAACGCCACCATCGGCCGCGCCCTGCAATTGATCCTGACCAACGTCGGCGGCGCCAAGCCCGGTATTATGGACCGCTCGACCCAAGGGTCGCCGGCCAAATACGCATTCTGTTTCGGCGAGAATGAGGAGGAAAGCCCGTGGGAGCCGTTCCACGTGCGCCGGGGCTTTGCCGCGGAAGACAGCGTGGTGACCGCCATGCCGACCGAGGCGCCCCATAATATCAACGATCATGCCTCCACCTCCGGCATTGGTATTTTGACCACCATCGCCGGCACCATCAGCCAGCCGGGCGCCAACGCGATCTATTGCAATGCGCCGATTTTTCTGATTTTGGGTCCGGAACATGCCCAGACCCTGCATCGGGACGGTTGGACCATCGCGGACATGCAGGAGGATTTGTTCAAACGCTCCGCCGTGCCCCTCGATCAGGTCTCGAAAGAGAACCAGGTCAGTTATGAGGAGATGGAGCGACCCCTGGTCAATGGCTATTACCCCATGACACCGGGGCCGGAGGATATCCATATCCTGGTTGCCGGCGGGCCGGGCAAGCATTCCGCCTATATTCCGCCCTTTGGTTTCACCGCCGCCTGCTCCGTGCGGGTGGCCCACGTCTGAGGCCGGGGTATGGAGGCGCTGGCCGATCTACCGATCTTTCCGGACGGAATGCCGTTGGAAGAGGCCCAGGCCGTTCTGGACGAACAGGGATTGAGCGACGGCCTGCCCCTGGTCCCGCCCACCAAGGCGCGGCTGGATGCCATGCTGGCCGGTGTTAACGCGCCCAATAAATCTTATGGGCAACTGCTGCCCCTGTTCGGTGATCTGACCACCGCCGCCGTGGCCTACAATTGCGTCTTGGCGGGGTGCGAACGGGATGCCCTGGCCGTGGTTTTGACCGCGGCCGAGGCCTGTCTGGAACCCACATTCAATTTGCTGGGCATTCTGACCACCACGGGCACGCCGGCCGTCGTCACCATCGTTCATGGCGTCATTCGGCAGACCCTGGGCATGAACACGGGCACCAATCTTCTGGGGCCCGGCAACCGCGCCAATGCCACTGTGGGCCGGGCCATAGCCCTGGTCATGCGCAACATCGGCGGGGCGCGGGCCGGCATCGGCGATATGGCGACCATGGGACAGCCGGGCAAATTTGCCTTCTGCTTTCCCGAAGGGGATGACGCAAGTTTCCCCACGTTGGCGGCACGGCGGGGTCTGGACGGGGATACAAGCGCGGTGACCATCCTTGGTGTTTCGGGCACGGCGGAGGTTCTGCCCAGCGGCGGCGGCGATACGCCGGAGGCGATCCTCGACCCTATGGCCGCTGTCATGCCCGCCATCGGCACGGCGGCCTCCGCCGGGCGGTTGCGGGATTTGGGCGAGCAGTTTTTTCTTCTCCCCCCCGAACTGGCGCAACAGATCGCCAAACACGGCTGGGACCTGGCACGCATTCAGCGCCATATGTTCGACGCCGGCATCCCCGCCCGCGCGGCTGAAGATATCCAGCCCATCATCACCGGCGGGGCCGGGGTGAAGATGACTTATTTGCCTTTGTGGGCCGGGGGCACCTTGTCAGTCAGCAGGCCGCTACGAAATCTAGGGAGTTAATCGCGATGTCCGTCAGCCGGTTGGAAATCCTGTCCCGCGCACCTTACGAAGACGGTCGCGCTTTTGGTGATGGGGGCCCTTACGAGCGGATCGAGGCGATCGCCCATTACGCGGTCGATCCGGAGCATGCCGCCAATGACGGCGTTGTGGATCTCGGTTTGGCGGCGCGCGGTGACGACGGCCTGGTGCATTTCAGCGGCGATGTCACCATCCTGCGGCCGTTGTCGGGTGGCAGCCGGGCCCTGCTGATGCAGGTGCCAAACCGGGGCAAGCGCAACATCACCCGCTTCAACATGACGGTGATGAGTACCGACGATACGGTGGAAATCGCGCCGGGCGATGGTTTTCTGTTTAATCACGGCTGGACCGTGGCCTGGGCCGGCTGGCAGTGGGATGTGCCCCAGTCGCCGGAGCATTTGCGCCTGGGCCTGACCCCGCCGCAGGTTCCCGCCTCGGCACGCGGCCCGGCCAGTCAGATGCAATTGCGATTGCAGGTCAACGGAGATGCCGCCGGTATTTCCCTCACCGATCATCATGTAGGTGATCTGGGCATGCATCAGCCGATCCCGCCCGCCGACCTCCATGATCCGCATGCGCGGCTTCTGGTGCGCCAGGGCTCCTACGGCGCACCGACCGAGCTACCCCGCGATAGTTGGCATTTCGAAGCCGACGATCATGTTTATCTGGACGGCGGCTTCAAAGCCGGCCGCATCTACGATGTGCTGTACACGCCATTGGATTGCCCCGTGGTGGGTGCAGGGATGCTGGCGACGCGGGAGTTGGCATCGTTTCTGCGCCATGATGGGGCTGCCCCGACGGCAGGCGCCATTGACCACGTGATCAGCGAGGGACAGTCCCAGTGCGGCCGGTTCCTGCGTACGTTGTTGCAT
The DNA here is from genome assembly GCA_018667855.1 of Rhodospirillaceae bacterium. Classification (GTDB taxonomy): domain Bacteria; phylum Pseudomonadota; class Alphaproteobacteria. The sequence goes on along the minus strand of JABIRL010000143.1, from coordinate 15,380 downwards.
TTCGGCTTGAACCTGGATGAAGCCGGGCGCCCCGCGTTTGACGGCGTTCTGGCCCATATCGCCGGCGGCCGCCGGGGGGAGTTCAACAACCGCTACGCCCAGCCCTCGGTACAGCCGACACCGTCGTTCGGGCATCTGTTTCCCTTCGCCGATCTGCCCCAGACCGATCCCAAAAGCGGTCAAACAGCCGGACTGTTGGACCGGCAGACGGCCAAGGGCGGCCTGCCGAAGATTTTCTACACCGATACCTCGTCGGAATATTGGCGCGGCGATGCGGGATTGAGCCATGGCGATCTGGCCACGGGAGGTGACGCTGTGCTGCCCGACGGGGTGCGGCGCTATCTGTTCGCCTCCACCCAGCACGGCGCGGGTGTCGCCAAATGGCTGGATCGGACCATTTTCGGCAGCCATGGCCAGAACCACATGAACATGGTCGACTACCGCCCGCTCTACCGCGCTGCGTTGACGAACCTGCTGGCCTGGGTCCGCGATGACACCAGGCCGCCGGACAACCGCTATCCTCTATCGGCTGATCGCATGGTGCGCGGCGAAGCCATTGCCGCATTGTCGAAAATTCCGGGCCTCTCTCTCCCGGACCCGGCGGCCATGACCGCCGTTTACCCGATGGACCTGGGCCCGGACGCCGCCCGTGGCATCGGGCGTATGCCCCCAAAATTGACCGGTGAACCCTATCCCGATTGGGTCTCTGCCGTGGACGACAATGGCAACGAGAGGGGCGGCATCCAAATGCCGGACATCACCGTGCCCGTGGCCACGCACACCGGCTTCAACCCGCGCCACGAGGACACCGGCGGGGCGGGGCAGTTGCTGGAATATGTCGGCTCCACCGTACCCTTTGCCAAGGATCTGGCGGCGCGGCAGGCAGCCGACGATCCGCGCCCCTCGCTCGGCGAACGCTACCAGGGCCGCGACGATTATCTGGGCCATGTGCGCCGGGCGGCGGAAGAGCTGGCCGAGCAGCATTATATTTTGCCAGATGACATCGAGCTGTGCGTCGAAATCGCCGCCGCCCGCTACGATGCCTGCATGGCGCGTTAGAAATTTAGGAGGAACCCAAAAAATGGCAGACGATCCCACGAACCCGGACGGCCGCATCAATACTGAACGGCGCGGCCACTTGTTGTTGATCGGCATCGACCGGCCGCACAAATTCAACGGCTTTACGCCGAAAATGGGCCAGGAACTGGGCGATGCCTATACCCTGCTGGAGAACGATGGCGACCTGCGCTGCGGCGTGCTTCACGCGGTCGGACCGCACACCACGGCCGGTCTGGACATGCCGGCCATGGCGCCGCACCGGGCCAAGGGCGGGCCGATCTACGGCGAGGGCAATATCGATTGTTTCGGCCTGACCGGCCCGCACCGCACCAAGCCCATGGTGGCCGCCGTGCAGGGCATCACTTATACCATCGGGGTTGAGTTGATGCTGGCCTGCGAGATCGTCATCGCCGCCGATGATTGCCGGTTTTCGCAATTGGAAGTACAGCGCAACCTGGTCGCCACGGGCGGTGCCACCATCCGCATGGTGCAGCGCGCCGGCTGGGGCAACGCCATGCGCTACCTTTTGACCGACGACGAGTTCGATGCCGAGACCGCCATGCGCTTCAACTATATTCAGGAAATCGTGCCGGTGGGCCAGCAGTTGGATCGGGCCATTGAACTGGCGGAGAAAATCTGTGCCCAGGCGCCCCTGGCGGTGCGCGGCACCATGGCCAATTCCCGGAAATACCTCGAACAAGGCTTCGATGCGGCGGTGGCCGAATTCAAGACCGTGAATGTGGAATTGGGCAAGACCAACGACGCCAAGGAAGGCCTGGCCGCATTCGTTGAAAAACGCCCGGCGAAGTTTACCGGGACGTGACGGCCATTGGGATAATTCAGATCAGATAGCGGGCGCCAATCGGGTAGCCGCGAAGCTTCTTTTTCTTGTCATAGGTAGCGTGCAGGACCGTGCGATTGTCAATTATGGCGATTTCACCAGTGGCCTTGGGTGCATCCCAGGCTTGCTCCAGTATGATGTTGCCGAACAGCTTCGCGGCCTTGCCTTCCTGGAACAATTCATAAGAGGCGCGCACGCCGCGTTCCGTATTCTCGTCCGCGCGGCCCGTACGCACCATTTCCAGCCAGGCGACGATATTGGCAATGAAGACGGTTGAGGACAGACGGGGTAGGCTTTGCACCGGATCGTCGGGATCCCGGGTAAAGCAGGAATACTGGTTGACCGAGGTAGGGCCCCGATCAACATGAAATTTCAGGTGCGGAAAAATATTGCGGTGAAATTTCTCCCGCGCCGCGCCGGCGATGGTGGCGTTCCGCATGGATACCGCGCCGAACTGGGCGATCAGGGCGCGGATCGATTGATCCAGCACCATGTCACCGTCATGAACCGCGACTTCCGTTGGCTCGTCGAAGGTTATGATCAGCCCGAATTGCGGCGTGTCAAAGTGAATGTCCGCCAGATTGCAGGCCGCCGCCAAACCTTTTGGGGCGATGGCGCGGTAATGGCGGGTGAGGCATTGATCATAGTTGGCGATCGCCACCCGCGCCTGATAACCGACGCCCGGCAGGCCGCCGTGTATGGTCCGCGCGGGTTGTGAAATCAACGGTTTGAACCCATCCACGTCAAAGACGCCGGACCGGGTGGGAAGCGGTACAATGTTACTCTGAATCATGTCTCCAATGTCGCCGCACGAGATGAAGAATTCCTTACCGGGGCGCCGTTGTACGAGATGTATTGGCTCAATTTGGTCAATTTGCGGTAATATCGACACGCTCGACTATGGGGGACTTCGAACAGGGAGAAACCATCATGCGTCTGATCCTAATCTTGATTATGTGCGCCCTGCCTATCGGGGCGACGTCGGCGGACCAGGCTCAGGATCGGGGCCAGGTGGATGTGGCCATCGTGGTCTCCTACGACCGTTCCGAATCCATTGACCGGGGCGAGGCCGATGCCCAGATCCAGGGTTTGATCCATACCTTGCGCCATCCCCGCTTTCACACCGCCGTGGCCTCCGGCTACTTCAAACGCATCGCGCTGTCCGCAATCGCCTGGTCCAGCTTCGCCAAGCAGGAGCTGATCATGCCCTGGATGCAGATCGGCAACGCCCAAGACGCCCGAATGGCCGCCATCTGGCTGGAGAAGTTCCGCGACCGGGGCGAGAGGACCCCCCACGGTACACAGACGGATGTGGCCTGGGGCATCAAGCTGGCGGCGGAACAGATGCACACCCTGCCCTGGTGGGCCTCCAAGAAAGTCATCAACATGGTCGGCGACGGCATCTCCAACATCGGCCGCATCGCCTCCATCGCCCGGGACGAAACCGTGTTGCAGGGTATCACCATCAACGGCCTGGTCATGGCGCGCGGCAAGGGGATCCGCGTCCTCTCCGCCTACTACCGCCGCGAAGTGATCGGCGGTCCCACGGCATTCTTGCAACTAAGCCAAAGCAACGATGATTTCGCCCAGGCCATGCTGCGCAAATTGACCTTGGAAATGGTGCGGCTGCGGGCGTTGGGTGGAGAGGCGGGGTAGAAAGGTGGGTATCTCCGCGCTATCCGAGCACATTTAAGTATCTAAAACACTCCATCCCATAAGATGCTGAGCTATACTCGGCGATCAGTTTCCCTTGGAGACCCTACTATCATGACCCCAGCCTTTCAGGAACTCATGGCCATCCGCGATCAAGCGGACGATGCCACGGCCACTATTACCGGCGCCGACCCGGTGTTTTCGACCCGGTTCAAGATCGCCGAGACCGGCGCGGCGGTGCTGGGCGCCGTTGGGGTCGCGGTCTCCGACATCTGGGAAATGAAGACGGGTCGGCGGCAATCCGTTGCAATCGATGTGCGCCATGCCGGCGCGGCGCTGAAAAGCTACGCCTTCCTGCAGGAGCGGACGGCGGACGGCAGCTATCAGTTGCTGGGCAACACGGGGGCGGCGAATGCCAATTACCTGATCACAAGGCCGTTTCCCACCAAGGACGGGCGCTGGTTTCTGCCGCACTTCGGCATGGAACATCTGAAAGACCGCGTTCTGGGCGTTTTGAAATGCGATGGCAGCCCGGAAGGTGTGGCAGGCGCGGTGGCGAAATGGGACGCCCAGGACCTGGAAGACGCTATTGCCGAGGCCCGGGCCTGCGGCGGCATGGTACGGGACAACAGCGAATGGCTGGACCACCCGCACGGCCGGGCCCTCGCCGCCCAGCCGGTGGTGGAGATCGAAAAAATCGGTGACAGCGCGCCCGAGCCGTTCCCCGAAGATGGCCCGGCCCTGGCCGGTGTCCGCGTGTTGGATCTAACCCGCATTCTGGCCGGCCCCGTGGCGGCGCGGACCTGCGCCGAACATGGCGCGGATGTCCTGATGGTGGCGGCCAAGGGCATTCCGCAGATCAAGAATTTCGTCATCGATCTGTCTCACGGCAAACGCAGCTGCTATCTGGACCTCAACAAAGGGGCAGAGACGGAGCAGTTGCGCCAACTGGTGCGCGGCGCTGATGTATTTTCCCAAGGCTATCGCCCCGGCGCCCTGGATGGCCGCGGCTTCGGCGCCGAGGAACTGGCCGCCCTGCGTCCCGGCCTGATCTACACCTCCATCAACTGCTATGGTCAACACGGCCCCCTCAGGGACCGGGCGGGCTGGGAGCAGGTGGCCCAGACCGTGACCGGCATTTGTCACGAAAATGGCATTGATCAGCCGGAACTATTGCCCGCGCCTGCCTGCGACTACACCACCGGCTACCTGGGCGCCTACGGCACCCTGCTGGCTCTGGCGCGGCGCGCGGTGGAGGGCGGCAGCTATCACGTTAAGGTATCGCTCTGCCAGTCCGGCATGTTCCTCTACCGTCAGGGCCGGGTGGACTATGATCAGCCGGACATGGGCCATTCGGAAGCCGAGGCGGCGGAGCTGCAAATGGATACCGATACCGCCTATGGCCCGATCCGCCATCTGGCCCCAGTAATCAGGTTTTCGGAATCCAAGCCCGGCTGGGACCGGCCGGCGCCGGCGTTGGGTTCGGACCGGGCGGAATGGTTGAACTGATAGGATTGTAATGTCTGAAGCGAAAAGCCTGATCCAAAGCGAGATCGATTACGAACTGAGCGGCAAACAGACGGGATTTCTGCGCCTGCCATATTCGGTCCATCGTTCCGCCTATGGTTGGATTCCCGTGCCTATCGTCATGTTGAAGAATGGATCGGGGCCGACCGCGCTGGTCATGTCCGGCAATCATGGGGACGAATACGAAGGCCAGGTTACCCTGACCAAATTGTGTCAAAACCTGGACGCGGATGATATCCAAGGCCGCCTGATCATCCTGCCCATGGCCAATTACCCGGCGGCCCATGCGGGCCTGCGCACCTCTCCGTTCGATGCGGGCAACTTGAACCGCAGCTTCCCCGGTGATCCGGGCGGTAACCCGACCCAGATGATCGCCCATTATATCGAAGAGATATTAATGCCCATGTGCGATTATTTCTTTGATCTGCATTCGGGCGGCTCCTCCCTGCGCTATCCCGCCACGGTGCTGCGCAAGCGAGGTGACGACGGGGATCAGGAAGCCGCATTGGAGGCGCTGCAACAATCTTTTGATGCGCCATTTGGCTTTATCTTCGGCGGCCGCAACGATCCCCGGGTTTCCTCCGCCGCCGCCTGGCGCAAGGGTGTGTTGGGCCTGACCACGGAACTTGGCGGTGCCGGCACCGTGACGCCGGAGATATTGGCAATCGCCGAGCGGGGCGTGAACCGCTTGCTGCATCACATCGGCCTGCTACCGGGATACGAGCCCGACGCCACCCGGGGCATGCGAAGAATGGAGCTGACCGGCCAGGATTATTTCGTTTATGCCCGGGATGAAGGCCTGTTCGAGCCTTATGTGGACCTGTTGGCGGAAGTGAAAGCGGGCGAACCCGCCGGCGCCATCCACCACCCCGAGACCCCCTGGGTGGCGCCCACGATCTGCCATTTCGAACATGACGGCCTGGCCATCTGCCAACGCATCCCCGCCCGCGTCGAACTGGGCGATTGCCTGTTCCACCTGGCGACGGATATTTAAGATTGGTCCATTCGATCTATTGAATGGCGGTCTTGAAGCCTGAGTATTTCGGCTGATCAATGGCGATCTGGTTGACCACGGATTGCCGCAGGTGTTCGGCCAGGCCTGGGTGATCCAGGGGAATATCGCCGGCGCGCAGGCCGTTGGTTAGGCGCCAGCGCAATGCTTCCAGGCTTTCCTTGATGCCTAGCAGCGCCTGCAATCTTTCATACTCAAGGTGTCGGTGTTCGGGTCCCAGGGCCTGGTCACGCAGGACGATATCCAGTGAATTGCCGGCGACCCGCGCCATGAAATTGGTCCGGGCCGTGGTGGCGTCCATGACATCGCCGCGCAGAAAATCCCGCACGCTGGTCAGTAATTCATCGATCCGGGGCATTTCGTCCCCGGCGCCCGCGTCCGCCTGGACCAAGGATACCGGTCCAGGGATCAGCAGATTGACGCAATCCACCTGGCATTCAGAGCTGCGCCGCCCGATGGCCGGACGTTCGACCGTGTTGTCCGGGCCGGTACGGTAATGCTCCGCCATGGACAGACAGCCGATGGCCCACCAGAAGGAGCCGAAAACTTCCCAGAATTTGACCCGCTCCCCATCAACCGCCTGGCCGGAGATGCTCTCGTAGCCGGCGAATAAATCATCATAGGTGCCGAACCCACCCACGGGCAGATCGCTGCCGAAACGCCACGAGTTGGTGCAGATCCAACCCAGATCGCGCATGGGATCGCCGATATGGGCGACCTCCCAATCCAGCACGGCGGCGACACCATTGGGCGAAATCATCAGGTTGCCGTTGCGGAAATCGTTGTGGACCAGGGCCATTTCCACATCGTTCGGCAGATTCTGCAACAGCCATTGAGCGGTGTAATCGATCATCGGATGGGGCGTGCGAAAACCTTTGTAGCGGTCCCAGGTGTTGTGCACGTAGCTCTCGGGCGTCATGGTCTTCAATTGCCCGTCCAAGCCGGTGGCGGCCAGATCAATGGCATGAATCCGGGCCAGGATCTGGCCGCATTCATAGGCCAGTTTGGGACGGACTGCCGCCAATTCCGGCGAACGGACGATGCGCGCGCCCAGGGCCTCCCCCTCCAGCCAGGACATGATGAAACCTTCGCCCAGACCGTCGCTGTCCCGCAGCACGTAATGCACCTCCGGCTCCGGTACGCCCACGGCCCTGGCCGATTGCATCAACAACGCCTCGGCCGCCAGACCGGGATTATAGGAGGTGGCGGCGCTGGGCTGGCCGCCCGGCGCGCGGCGCATGGCCAACAAATGTTCGCCGTCGCCGTCAAGGGCGATCGTCAGCCGGTACGTTTCCTGGCTGGCGCCGCCCGACAGCCGCTCGGCCGACAGCAGAGACCGGCATCCGGGTATTTCGCGCCTCAGAATGGTTTCAAGCTTGGCTTCCATGGCGACGACAATACCATGTATCCTGAGGGCCATGACAGAGTTGGGAAGGGTCCATGACAAACGCGCAAATTATGAGGTCAACCGCCGTGGATCTGGCGGCGAGGATCAAGGCCGGCGATCTGCCGCCTACCGATGTCCTCGACGCCACGTTGGCGCATATCGAGACGACCAATCCGGCCCTGAATGCCTTCATCACCATCAGCGAGGACAGGGCGCGGGAGGAAGCAAAAGCGGCGGAAGCCCTGCTGGCCCGTGGCGGTGATCTGCCGCCCCTGTTGGGCGTCCCATACACGGTGAAGGATCTGGTGGATACGGAGGGCGTGCGCACCACCTATGCTTCCGCCATCATGGAACACAATGTGCCCAATCGGGATGCCATTGTCGTGGCGCGCATGAAGGCGGCGGGCGCCGTGCTGGTGGGCAAGGTTTCGACGCCGGAGTTCGGGCACAAGCCGATGAATGAATCTCCGCTATTCGGGCGCACCCTCAATCCGTGGGATCTCTCCCGTACTTCGGGCGGCTCCTCCGGGGGTTCGGCGGCGGCCCTGGCCTCTGGCATGGCGCCGCTGTCCATCGGCACGGACGCCGGTGGTTCGATCCGCATACCGGCGGCCTGCTGTGGCGTTGTCGGCATGAAGGGTACCTTGGGCCTGGTGCCCCACGATGTAGCTCCGGATGGCTTCGGCAATTTCTCCAATAACGGACCCATGGCGCGCACCGTGGCCGATGCCGCATTGATGCTGTCGATCATGGCGGGGCCGCATCCCAACGATCCGCATTCCCATGGCCTGCCCAAAGATGACTATGTAGGGGCGGCCAGGGGGATGGGCGATTTGTCGGGGGTGAAGATCGGCTGGTTGAGCCATTTGGGCAACGAATTGATCGACCCTGAAATTCTGGAGGCCTGCATCCGCCGCCGCGACGCGCTGGCGGACCGTGGCGCCGAAATCGTGCCCTTTGATGAACCGTTTGAGAATACCGAGCCCTATTGGCTGGTCATCACCCAATCCCTGTGGGTGGCGCGGTTCGAGGACAAACTGGCGGAATTCGGCGACCGCATGACGCCGACCCTGCTGCGCGGGATCGAGGAGGGCCGAACCTATTCGGCGGTGGAACTGCAGCGCGCGATAACTTTCCGGACCCAGCTGTATCGGCGAGTCCAGTCCTGGTTCGAGCGGGTGGATTTCCTGATGATGCCCACGCTCAGCCGCACGGCCATTGCCGCCGATCATGATTTCTACCAACCCATCACCATCGGCAATCAAACCGCCGGCGGCATCCGGCAAACCTGGTATCCCTATACCCATCCTTTCAACATGACCGGCCACCCGGCCATTACCGTGCCCTGCGGCATCATGGCGGATGGCTTGCCGGCGGGGGTCCAGATTGTCGGGCCCATGATGGGGGATGGGGATATCATTCGCCTTGCCGCGATGCTCGAACAGGCCCATCCCTGGGCCCATCTGTGGCCGGATCTGGTTGCCGCCTGACGCTAATTCCGCCGATTGACGAACAAAAAGGCCATGGGCGCCGCGATCACCGAGGCCAGGGTGAGCAAGTGGAAACCGTTGATATATCCAATCATGGCGGCCTGCTGGCGCATCTCCGACAATAGAGTCAATTTCAGGGGTGTTCCCTCCCGGTCACCCAGAATGGATATCCAGGCCGTTAGATTGCGCGGGTCAAAGGCGTTGATCAGGCTGGCCAGATTGACATTCGCCTCCGCCGAGGTGCGAAAGAACACGACCAAAGTCAGGGCGATGAAGATGGAGCTGCCAAGTAACCGCAACAGCGCGAAGATGGCATTGCCCTGGGTCAACAACCGCATGGGCAGGGTGGAAAAGGTCAACACCGCCATGGGCGTATAGGCGGTGCCGAAACCGACGCCATGGAGAATATTGCTCCAAAATACATCCGCCGAGGTCATGTTGATATCCAACGACGACATCCAGAACCCCGCCACCGCCTGTATGGAAAGGCCCGTGAACAGACAAAGGCGGGGGCTTATCCTGGTGAACTGGGCCACGAACATGAAGGAAATGAAATTGCCCATGCCGCGCGCCGCCAGCAGATAGCCGACAATGGCGTCCGGATAGCCCCGCAGTTCCTGCAGCAAGGGCGGGAACAATATCATCGGGGTGTATTGCAGCATGCCCATGATGGTGACCACGAACAGCCCGATGGTGAAATTCCGGTCCGTGAATGTGGCTGGCACGAACAGGGGATCGCGGGCGGTCATCATATGCACCACGAACAGGTAGAAGAAGACGCCTGCCAGCAGCAGCTCCAACTGGATTTCGAACGAGTCCAGCCAATCCAGGCGCTGACCCCGGTCAAACATCAGCTGCGTCGCGCCAATGGCAATGGCGATGATGATAAAGCCGAGGTAATCGAACCGCTGGTTGGGGCTTTTCTCCTGATTGGACAAAGCGGCGAAGGCGAACAGCATGGCGATTATGCCCAGCGGCGCAATCATGTAAAAGGCCCAGCGCCAATTGAATAATTCAGCCATCAGGCCGCCGAACAAAGGCCCGAGTATCGGCCCCATGACGCCGCCGACACCCCACGCCATGAGCACCAGGGGATGCTGGGCGCGGGAGAAACTGGCCAGGATGATTGCTTGGCCCAGGGGAAAGATAGGCGCCCCGAACAGGCCCTGGAAGACCCGGGTCACCAACATGACTTCCAGGGATTCCGCCATGCCCGCCAGCACCGAAAACAGGGTGAAGCCGGCGATGGCGCTCATCATCAGATTGCGCCAGCCGAATTTGGAGGCCAGCCACCCAGTCAGCGGCGTGGCGATGGCGGTGGCCACCAGATTGAAGGTGATGATCCAGGAAACCTGATCCTGGGTCGCCGACAGGGCGCCCTTCATCTGCGGCAAAATCACCGCGACGGACGTCATGGTCGCGCCGAACAGCAGGGTGGCGAATTGCACCGTGAACAGGATCAGCCATTGCCGCAATGTAAAGAAGCGCATGATCCCGTGGCTATGAGGGTGGGCGGGGGCCGGGTCGCCGGCGATGGAATTGGGGGGAGGTAACGATCATCCCCATGCCGTGAACGTAGCACATCGCCGGCATCCAAACGGTAACAATTCAGACGTATTTTCGTGGTAACATCAACCGCATGAGAGAGGTGCCCCGTTGAGCACGAGACCGCCGCCCAAATCCGTTATGGCCCAGCCCCGGTCGTTTACCGATGCCGAGGCCGCCGTCGACCACCTGATCAGCATCTACGACCAGGGCCGCGCCCTGCTGGAAGAGCATTTCCGAAAATTTGCCGGCGGCGCGGATAATCTGGAAAAAGCCGATGCCCGTTATCCCTATCTATGGGTTGATGTGGGGGAGGTGGAGATCGGCAGCGGCGGTTTGCTGTCCTACGGCTCGGTTCGGGAGCCGGGATCATTTGGTGTGACGGTGACCCAGCCGGCGTTGTTCAAAAGCTATTATCTGGAACAGATCCGGCTGTTGATGGACAACCACAAGGTGCCGGTCTGGGTTGGCGTCTCCGACCGGCAGATCCCGCTGACATTCGCCCTGGAAAACCTGACCGCCGATCTGCATCAGGAACAGGTGGCCAATCTCAGCCAGAAATTTCATCTGCCGGATTTGGCGAAAATCGATGACAATGTGGTCAATGGCGTGTTTCGGGCCGAGCCGGGCGAACCCCATCCCCTGTCCCTGTTCACGGCGGAACGGGTGGATTATTCACTCTCCCGCCTGCGCCATTATACCGGCACCAACCCGGAACATTTTCAGCGTTTCGTCCTGTTCACCAATTACCAGCGCTATGTGGATGAATTCATCGAATTCGGAAAAACCGAAATCGAACAGGGCAATACCTTCCGGGCGTTTGTGGCGCCGGGCAACGCGGTCAGCACCAACAGCCGCCTGACCAAGGAACCCGACAGCGGCGAACGGGTGCAAAAGCTGCCCCAGATGCCGGCCTATCACCTGGTCGCAGACGGCCATATGGGGGTGACCCTGGTCAACATTGGCGTCGGGCCGTCGAATGCCAAGACCATTACCGATCATGTGGCCGTGTTGCGCCCCCATTGCTGGGTCATGGTGGGCCATTGCGGCGGCCTGCGGCACACCCAACGGCTGGGCGACTATGTCCTGGCCCATGCCTATGCCCGCCTGGATCATGTGCTGGACGCGGACCTGCCAATCGCCGTTCCCATTCCCCCCATCGCCGAGGTACAGGTGGCCCTGACCGCCGCCGTGGGCGATATTACCGGTTTAAGCGGCCAGGAATTGAAACAACGGGTGCGCACCGGCACCGTCGTCTCCACCGACGACCGGGATTGGGAGCTGCGCTACGAAGAACTATCGACGTTTTTCAATCAATCCCGGGCCATTGCAGTGGACATGGAATGCGCCACCATCGCCACCAACGGTTTTCGCCTGCGGGTGCCTTACGGGACCCTGCTATGTGTCTCGGATAAACCCCTGCATGGGGAGATCAAGCTGCCCGGCATGGCCAATGCCTTCTATGCCGAACGGGTCAGCCAGCATCTGAAAATCTGCCTGGCCGCCGTCAACACCATGCGCGAGGATGTGGTCCACCAAACCCTGCATTCCCGCAAACTGCGCAGCTTTGACGAACCGGCGTTTCGGTAAGCCGTGATATGCCCTAGTCACCGCCTTCGTGATTTTCACCAAGCTCCGCACACAGCTCGTTCATCCGTAGTTCGCCCTCACGGGTCTGTCCGCCGATTTCCAGAAAGCGTTGCATGTTGGCGCGCGCAGTATCGGTACGCAGCACTCTTTCGAACAGGTAGGCTTCCTCGAATAATCCGTCGATCCAGGGTCTATCCGATTGATTAACGCTTTCCTTGGCGAGTCGCACCGCCGGGGGTGGGAAGGAGGCGATCCGCCTCGCCAGCTTCTCGACGTGGGGGCCTATTTCATCGGGCTCGAAGATCCGATTAAGATAGCCCCATCGCTCCGCCGTCTCTGCATCCATGTCATCGCCGCTCAGGATAAGTTCCATCGCGCGACCGCGGCCCATGAGGCGGGGCAAACGCTGGGTGCCCGTTCCGCCGGGCAGGATGCCAAGCGGTACTTCCATCTGATTGACACGTGTCTTGCCCCGCACACCGAACCGCATGTCGAAGGCGGCGGTTAATTCGCTGCCGCCGCCGCCAACGCGCCCCTCGACCTGAGCGATGATCACCTTGTCCATGGTGCGAAACCGCTCACACATGGCATGAAAAGGCTTCAACTGCGCATCGCGCTGGGGCGTGGTATCGGTAGGCCGGTCAAGGATGGCGGAGACATCGAAATGGGCCAGAAAAAAGTCCGGATCGGCACTGCGCATCACGACGACAGTGAGATCCGGATCGGCCTTCAGGGCGATGGACAGCGCTTCGAGTTCGGCCAGCAGCGCCAGGGTGATGACGTTGACCGGTGGATTGTCGATGGTAACAGTGGCGATGCGTCCACTCTGTTCGACTTTAAGAAGATCGAATTCATACGCCATTGGGGTATTTCTCCTGCTTTGATTTCCGGGACCTGCTGGACAGCAGGATACCCCGTGGGGGATGTCGTCTTCGAGACAATATAGCCAACAGCAAACGACGGCGAAATTGCGGATTGTGAATCAGGCGCCGCCGGCATCGTGCGGGACGTGCCGGAATGTTTCCGGGGTGGCCGGCGGTTTGGTAGTTGAAGGGATGGGCCGGATACGGGACCATGCTCGATTGATCCCATATTTCGACATTTATCGCTTCTGGCATTTATCATTGGTTCAACTAAAATGTGGGGAAAAGGAGTTTTTCACTTTGAAACGCCGTCTCGCCGCCATTCTGGCCGCCGATGTAGTCGATTATTCCCGCCTCATGGGCGAAGATCAGGCCCAGACGCTTGATGCCTTACGCCAGTTTCGCAATGAACTGCTTGAGCCGGTGGTGACGACGCACAACGGCTCTATCGTTAAGCGCTTGGGTGATGGTTGGATCATTGAGTTCGCCAGTGTCTCGGACGCGGTCGAATGTGCTTTACACATTCAAAATGGCTTGGCGGACCACGATGTGATCCGCCTGAGGTCCGGCATTCACATCGGTGACGTTGTGTTTGAAGAGGAAGATGTTTTTGGTGACGGCGTGAATGTGGCCGCGCGCTTGGAGGAATTGGCCAAACCGGGCGAGTTGCTGATCTCCGACACCGCGTACCAAAGTATCGATGGCAAGGCGGCGGCGCAATTTAGCGACGGACATAGCCACCAGCTTTAGAACATTGCCCGTCCGGTCCGGGTGTGGCGCTGGCCCGCTGACTCGGCGCCCGGCAGGGCAGCGACGATAGCCGAAGACGACGAAATATTGACTCTACCCGACAAGCCCTCCATCGCCGTGCTGCCATTTCAGAATATGAGCGGTGATCCGGAGCAGGAATACTTTGCCGATGGGATGACGGAAGATATCATCACGGAGCTGTCTCAATTTCGCTCACTATTCGTGATCGCCCGCAATTCGACCTTCGCCTACAAGGATCGCTCACCCGATGTGCGCGACGTCGCCCGCGAACTGGGCGTCCGCTACGTCCTGGAAGGCAGTGTACGGCGTGGTGGCGAGCGCATACGGATAACGGGGCAATTGATCCACGCAGAGAGCGGCAACCATATTTGGGCGGATCGCTACGACCGTGAGTTGGAGGACATCTTCACGGTTCAGGATGAAGTCACGGCGGCGATCGTTGCCGCCATCGCGCCGGAAATCGGCAATGTGGAACGTGAACGCTCACAACGAAAATCTCCGGACAATTTTGATGCCTGGGGGCACTATCAACGTGGCCTCGCGGCATATTATTCGTCGACCGAAGAGGGCCACAGATCGGCAATTGAGCTATTCGACAGGGCGAATGATATCGATCCGACTTTCGCACCGGCTTTCGCCATGGCTGCCACCGCACGCACACGGTACTTGATGCATTTCATGCCCGAAAACAGCGATGAAATCCTGAACCAAGCGCGAGAAAAGGCGCATAAAGCCATCACACTGGACCCGCAGGACTCCATGTGCCTGTGGAATGACGGCCGGGTGCACAGCATTCTCGGCCATCACGATGTTGCCATTGCAAAAGTCGAAGATGCGGTTTCACTCAACCCCAACGACGCCATGGCGCGTTATATTCTTGGCGCGGTACTGTGTTCGGCCGGGCGGTCCGAGGAAGCCATTCCCCATGTCGATCACGCCATTCGCCTCAGTCCACGGGATATATTTCTCACCGGGATGTTGTTTCACCGGGCGCTGATGCTGTTTCATCTGGAGCGGTATGAAGAGTCTTTCGAATGGGTGCAACGTGCGAGCCTGAGTGCGAACCCGCGACCGCTGACGTTCGCCCTGTTCGCTGCTGTGTTGGTCAAACTCGGACGGGCGGAAGAGGCGAGGGCGGCCCTCAAGAATCTCTTGCTGCATGCGCCGGGAACCACATGCAACAAGTTTCAAGGCAATCCGATGTTCGGAGGATCGGAGGTTTTGGAGCGTTTCGTCGGCGCACTTCGCGAGGCGGGTTTGCCGGAAGATTGACGGTTTGATCTGATTCAACAAGTTGCGCGATGGATCAGCCAACGCCGGCATCGCGCAGGGCACGCCAGACATTTTCCGGGGTTGCCGCCATATCGACGGGGTCGGCGCCAACGCTGCGCAGGGCATTGGCCAGGGCATTCATCACCGCCCCCGGCGCGCCGCTGGTGGCTGATCGGCCCTCGCTAACTTAGAGCATGTCGCGGCTAATCGGGACCTTGTGAGCCGGCCTGCGGTGGCCTTACTAATCCATTGGGCGGCCCGAATGCATCTGGGCGCGGCTTACCCGATGCCCCACATCGCGCCGCGCCACGCGCCTACCCCAATGGATTGGTAAGGCCATCAAATGAATCCGATTAGCCGCGACATGCTC
>JABIRL010000168.1 GCA_018667855.1 Rhodospirillaceae bacterium | reverse complement strand
GACCGCATGGCCCAGACCCAGGGGTTCCTGCTGGCGGGTGTAAGCGACTTGGCCGGCGGCGGGAATTGTGGCTCGCAGCGCCGCCAGTTCATGCATCTTGTCCCGCGAGGACAACAGATCCTCCAATTCATAGGAATGATCGAAGTGATCCTCGATCGCCGTCTTACCCCGGCCGGTCACGAATATGAATTCCTCGACCCCCGCCGCAGCGGCCTCTTCAACCGCATATTGGATCAACGGTTTGTCAACGATGGGCAGCATTTCCTTTGGCAACGCCTTGGTTGCCGGCAGAAAACGCGTGCCCAACCCGCCTACGGGAAAAACCGCCTTGCGAACCTGCATGCCAGTTCAGCCTATCTTGTTGCCGTTGAAGTCGATTGGTAATTCCAATGGACCAGCTTCTGCCATGACCGGGGCCCGGGCGCAAGATGTGCAATCACACTCCGAGCAACAAATCCTTGGCTTGATTGATTTTTGCCGCCAGATAGGAGGAGCCGCCCTTATCGGGGTGATTTTTCAGCATCAGGCGTTTGTGGGCTTCGCGGATCTCGTGGGGTGAGGGATTGATATCCAGGCCCAGGATTTCCCGCGCCTCGTCCAGGGTCATGCTGCCCCCATTGGCTTGCCGTCCGGCGCCGCTATTTGCATCCGTTTCGGCCCGCCAATCACCGCCCTGGCTGCGGTCCAGATAAGCTTCCAGCAATTGCGCCGCCTCGCCGTCGTGGCGTTGGCATTCGGTCAGCAGGTCCAGTAATTGCTCCCCATTCAGATCGCCTAAATTACGGCCCGCGAACGTGCCCTGCAGGACCTCCCCCCGCATGGCGCCGCTGTCGTGGTCCAGGGTCATGCGCAGGTAGGTGGTTTCCACATTCGAAGTGCGGCCCGCCGATTGCCCCGGCCCGCTGCCCATGCGCGGTCCCAGCCGGGGCAGGGCCCACCGGCGCAGGAAGGCGACGGCGGCGAATGCCAGGGGCAGGCCCAGCGCGAAGCGTCCCGTCAGCAGCAAAAACGCCGCCATGGCCGCGCAAATGCCGAATCCCGTATAGCGCAGGAACTTGGCCAATACCCCGGGGTCCATTGTCAGCAGAAATTTGCCCATCAATCCCAAGGCGGCCAATAAACAGACGCCGAGAATAAAATAGCCGATCATGACGGCTTGGCGCCTACTTGGTGGGCAATCTGCAATATAGGCGCCGCCTTGCCCTTGGAATAGTCCGACAGGGCCCTGCGGCCGCCGGCGGCATAGACCGCCACGGCAGCCAAAAGATCCCGCAGTTGCGCGGCGGATGAAGCATCGAAGTGGCAATAGGCGCCCCGGGTCAGGGTGGCGATCTGCTTAAAGGCGCGGGTGGCGGTTGGCTCGGCGCCTTCCTGAAACATGAAACAGGGCACGCCCAGCATGCCTAACTCGCCCGCGACCGTGCAAACCTGATCGATATCCTCTTCCAGGCAATCGCCAACAAAGACCAGGGCGTTGATCTTCCGCTTGGCCGTTTCCCGCACCGCATAGCGCATCAGGCGCTCAACCTGGGTCTGTCCACCCAGACAGCGTACCTTGGTCATGTAGGGGATCAGATTGGACGACGTTGAAACCCAGGGCGTGGCGCGAAAATCCTTGTAGCCCCGGTAATAGGCCAATTGCACGTCCAGGCCGCCCAGGGTTGCCGTCTCTGCGAACATATCGCCTTGAATTTGGCAGGCGCTGTCCCAGGTCGGTTCCCGGCTGGCGGTGGCGTCCATGGCGAACAGCAGCCGGCCGCGGGTCTCGGCGGCATGTGCCGATGGTGTCGCGGCCAGTTTGTTCAGGAAATCCTGAACCTCCGCGCCGCTGTCTGTTTCCGATATGTCGCGTTTTTTTGGGGCCATAACCCTATTACATTGTATGCGGGCCCGACTTGTCCAGTGTCAGTACGCTTTCCTTATTCAACGACGATTTTGGAATCGGGGTAAAATGCATAAAAGGCGAAGGCGAAATCCACCCGGTACATGACGTCGACCAATTCGCCCTTGTCATCCCGCCGTTGCACCAACACGTTGCCCACGTCCCGGCCCTTGGCAATAACGGAGCTGTCCAGGGCTGAATTCTGCCCGCTTTCCCAGGTCAGGATCAAACCATCCTTGGTCTCGATCCGCTGTTTGATCTGTAGAAATTCGACCGACCAGGCCTGCCCTTCCACCGCCACGACACGGGCCAGGGGGGCCACGACGCCCGGCAACTTACCGCGATAGAGAAAGGGTTCGTGGGCGGAATCATAGCCGCCATAGGGGTTCATGCCATAGCGCCGCATGTTCGGGTTGGTGGGGATCAGAACATCGCCCTGGGGCGCGCGGGCCTTGAACTTGGCGAATGATTCCAATCTTGCGGGCAGAAAACGCAACTCCTGCCCCATCATTTCGCCAATGATGGCCTCTCCCGTAAATTGCTGCCACCAGGTTTCGGTTTGCCGGTCATACATCACCAGATCCGAATATCGTAACTTCCCGGTCGTGCCGAATTCCAGGGTCTTACCGTCCAGGCGCCGGTCAAACACCACCGCCGCATTGCACAACGGGCAGAAGGTAACGGCCACCGGCACCCCGGCTATGACGTCGTTGACGATTTCGTGCCAGATCAGAATAGTCAACGGATACGCCCGGCTTTTGCCGTTGACCGTCAGGCCGATCACCGGCTCGGTCGGGGCCAAGCCCTTGGCCGCATTCACGGCGACATAACTGGGCTTGTCGATGGACGGGATCTGATCCTTCCGCACGCCGCCCGACATGATCTGGTCAAACGGAACCGCGTGCTTGGTGAAATCCGTTTTCGGCCATTCGCTTCGCCATTGGCCGGGACCGGCCTGGGACTGGCTGAAAACAAAAAGTCCGACGACGGCGGCCAGTGCCGCGATAGTCAAAATGGGTCGCATGAGATTACCTCCATGTTCTCGCCCCCATGGTCGCTATTGCCGGGACCACGTGCAAATCACAGCTGCTTGACCAATAGTGTGGTGCGGGTCAAGTTGCGCCCCATGACAGAACGCGTGGATAGTATCGTGGTCGGTGCCGGGGTGGTTGGGCTGGCCATTGCCCGGCAATTGGCCATGGCCGGCGATGAGGTAATCGTGCTGGAGGCGGCCGGTCTGATCGGCAGCGAAACCTCGTCGCGCAACAGCGAGGTCATCCATGCCGGTATCTACTATGCCAAGGACAGCCTGAAGGCCCGGTTCTGCGTCGCGGGCAAGGCCAAACTATACGAATACTGTGCCAGTCATGGGGTCGCCCATAGCAATTGCGGCAAGCTGATCGTGGCGACCGCACGGGAGGAGCTGGAGGTTCTGGATGGCATCAAGGCCAAGGCCGCGGCCAATGGCGTCGATGACCTTTACGAAATCAGCGCCGCGGACGCCATGGCCCAGGAACCGGCATTGTCCTGTACCGGCGCTTTGGTCTCGCCCTCCACCGGTATCATCGACAGCCACGGCCTGATGCTGGCCTATCAGGGGGACGCGGAAGACCATGGCGCCGCGGTCGCCTTCCACAGCCGCGCCCTGGGCGGACAGGTACTGAAGGACGGTCTGTCCGTGCAGGTTGCCGATAGCCAGGGTGAAGAAATGACCCTCGTCTGTCGCCGTCTTGTGAATGCAGCCGGATTATACGCCCAGCCCCTGGCGCGGCGCATTGAAGGGTTGAACCCCGATACCGTGCCGCCGTTATATTATTGCAAAGGCAGTTATTTTTCCCTGCCCGGAAGACAGCCCTTTTCCCGGTTGATCTATCCCGTTCCCGCCACGGCCAGCCTCGGCGTTCATCTGACCATCGATCTGGGTGGTCAGGCGCGGTTCGGCCCCGACCAGGAATGGCTGGATGGGGAGGTGACGGAACTGGCGGCGCCTGTGGATTATCGCGTCGATCCGGCCCGATCGGAGGTGTTTTATGACGCGGTCCGCCGCTACTATCCCGCACTACCCGACGATTCGCTGGAGCCCGCCTATTGCGGCATGCGGCCAAAGCTGCAGCGTCCCGGTGGCGGGATGGAGGATTTTCTGATCCAGGGCCCCGACTGCCATGGCGTGGCGGGATTGGTAAATCTTTTCGGCATTGAATCGCCCGGATTGACATCCTCACTGGCTATTGCCGAACATGTCGGCGCAATGCTGACCAGTTGAGGCCGCTTGCGGCCAGGCGGAGGCATGGGATAGTTTGCCAAGATCAGAATAGAGGAATGGCAATGATAGGATTTTCAAGAATGTCTTCATTAAAATCTTACTTGGGCAACCTGCTGTATCCATTGCTGACGGTGTTGGCGTTTGTGATGCCCCTATCCGATGTCCGGGCGGAGAGCCGATACAACGATTGGGAGCTGTGGTCCTCGCCCGCCAACGCGGTTTTGCCGGCGAAGCGGGGTCCGGCGGGGCCGCTCAGCGTCAATGTCGCGGCGGGCGCCGTCGCGGCGCCGGAATTCCTTGGCTCCGACACCATTGCCATGAAACCGCTGCCTTTGTTGGATGTGAATTACGCCGGCAAATTGTTTTTGTCGACCCAGCAAGGCATTGGCTGGAATGCCTGGCACAAGCGTACCTTGCGCGCTGGACCCAGGATCACCTTTGATTTCGGCCGAACGGCTTCGGATTCACCCAGCCTTGCCGGTTTGCCGGACATCGAAGTCGGAACCGAACTCGGCCTGTTTATTGAAAGCTTTGTCGCGTCCTGGCGTTTCAAGGGTGATATACGAAAAGAAGTGGGTGGCGGCCATGGCGGCGTGCTGCTCAATGGTGAAGCGGCCTGGGGCAGCCGCTGGTCCAAGAAAGCCTCCTTTATCTTAGGTGCACGTGTGACCTACATGGATGATACCTATGCGGAGAGCTATTTCTCCGTCGCCGGCGCCAACGCTACAGCCGCCCGGCCGGCCCATGCGGCAGCGGCGGGATTTCGTGACATCAATGCCTATGCGCAGATCGTCTACGATTTCACTCAATCCTTTTATGTGGCGACGGAATTGCGCGGAACGAATTTGTTCGAACAGGCCGCAGACAGCCCCATTGCCGAATCCGATGTCTTTTTCACGGGCTCCCTCATGGTTGGCTACCGCTTCTGATGGCCAAGACGGCCGCCGGCGCGCGGGGCGTCAAAACCGCCGCCCAGGCGCGGCAGATCGTCAAGCAGCGGGGCCTCGACTATATCAAGGTCGGGGTGTTCGATGGCGATGGCGTGCTGCGGGGCAAGTATATGGGCGCGGAAAAGTTTCTTGCCGCGCTGGACAAGGGTTTTGGCTTCTGTGACGTGGTGCTGGGCTGGGATAGCAACGATCAACTGTATGACAATACAGCCTTCACCGGCTGGCATACGGGTTATCCCGATGCCCAGGTGCGGCTGCTGCCGGATAGCTGCCGCGATCTGCCCCACGAATTTGACGGCCGGGGTCTGTTGTTCTTGGGCGAATTCGAAGGCGAAGCGGAAGAAATCTGCCCGCGCGGACTGTTGCGCCGCGTTCTTGCACGGGCCACGGACATGGGGCTGACCGCCACGGCGGCGCTTGAGTACGAATTCTTTCTGTTTGACGAAACGCCGGAAAGCGCCGCTGCCAAAGGTTACCGAGACCTGAACCCGATCACGCCGGGTAATTTCGGCTATTCCGTTCTACGCGGCTCGACCTGGGCGGATTTCCATGGCGCTTTACTGAAGACCTGCACGGATATGGATTTTCCCCTTGAAGGCCTGCATACGGAAACCGGACCCGGCGTGCTGGAGGCCAGCATCGACAAGGATGAGGCCCTGGCTGCCGCCGACAAGGCGGCGCTGTTCAAGACCTTCGCCAAGGTGGAGGCCCAGCGCCACGGCCTGATGGCGACGTTCATGGCGAAATGGTCGCCGGACTATCCCGGACAGTCGGGCCATATTCACCTCTCACTCAACAAAACCAAAGGCGGCCAATCGGCTTTTTTTGATGCCAAGGCGGACGGCGGCGTCAGCCCGGCCATGCGCCACTTCATCGGCGGGCAACAGACTTTGATGCCGGAACTGCTGGCCATGATCGCGCCCACGGTAAACGCCTATACCCGATTGATCCCCGGTTTCTGGGCCCCGACTGATGCCACCTGGGGTTTTGACAATCGCACCTGTGCCTTGCGGGTGATTGGTGGCGGGGCTAAATCGCAACGGGTGGAATATCGCGTCGCGGCCGCGGACGCCAACCCCTATCTTGCCCTTGCGGCGGCGATTGGTTCGGGTCTGTGGGGCATGGAGCATGGTATCGAGCCGACCGCTCCCATTGCCGGTAACGCCTACGACCGCGCCCAGCCCAAGCGTCTGTCCCTGCCGCAAAGCCTGGGTGAAGCGGCCCAGCGCCTGGAACGCTCAAAGGCGGCCAGGGCCCTGTTCGGCGATGCCTTCGTGGCACATTTTGCCGCCACCCGCGAATGGGAAGAGCGGCAAAGCCGCCGCGCCGTGACGGATTGGCAATTGCAGCGCTATTTCGAAATAATTTAGGCGAAAGTTAATTTCACATAATCTATTTGTGCCGCAACATTGATAGAGCCGTGTTCCGGGCCGCGAAACAATCTGGCGAATTTTGGTAACGACTCTTTAACTAATTGAAATTTAACGAATTTCCTATCAAATACAGATCGTAGTCAGGTCTATCGAGGGAAATTTGGAAATGTCGGTATTTACCGCCAAAAGTTTCCGTAATCACGAGCAGGTTCTGTTCCGTCAGGACCCCGCCAGCGGCCTTCGCGCCATCATCGCCATCCACGACACGACCCTGGGTCCGGCCCTGGGCGGTTGCCGCTATTGGTCCTATAACAATGACGAGGCGGCCCTGGATGATGTCCTGCGGCTGTCGCGCGGCATGACCTACAAATCGGCTTTGGCCAATCTGGCGTTCGGCGGCGGCAAGGGCGTGATCCTGGCGCCCGAGAATGGCGAGAAATCGCCCGCGTTATTCCGCGCCTTTGGCCAATTCGTCAATTCATTGGGCGGGCGCTATATCACGGCCGAGGATGTGGGCACATCGCCCGCCGATCTGGAGGCCGTGCATGACGTCACGCCTTATGTGGCCGGCGTCGCCGACGGCGGCGCGGGGGACGGGGATCCCTCTCCAGCCACGGCGTGGGGCGTGTTTCATGGCATCAAGGCCGCCGTGGCGGCGAGCCTGCATCGCGACGAGTTGCACGGCATCCATGTGGCCGTACAGGGCCTGGGCCATGTGGGCGGCTATCTGGCCGAGCATCTCGCCGAAGCCGGCGCCGTGTTGACCGTGGCCGATCTGAATGACAGCCGTCTGGCCTGGGCCAAGGCCAACCTGGGCGCCAACGTCGTCGATGTGAATGGGATTTATGATGTGGAGGCGGATGTCTTCGCGCCCTCCGCCATGGGCGCTATCCTGAATGATGACACCATTCCGCGCCTGAAAGTCAGCGCCATAGCCGGCTCCGCCAACAACCAACTGGCCGAGGATCGCCACGGCAGCGAGCTGGCCGAACGGGGCATTCTTTACGCGCCCGATTATGTGATCAACGCAGGCGGCATCATCAATATCTCCCACGAGGGAGAGGCCTATGACTGGGACGAGGCCATGGCCCATTGCGCCCGCATCCATGGCACCCTGCGGGAAATCTTCCAACGCGCCACCCGGGAAGACCGCCCCACCAACGAAATCGCCGACCAAATCGCCGAAGAACGCATCGCGGCCGCGGCAACGGCGGGTGAGAGGAAATTGCGCGCCGTGGCCGGTTAGGCTGTGGATCAAATCTTCAGTAATTGCGCTTGCGGCTGCAATTCGTCGGCTGAGAATTCAGCGGGAAAGACTAACCCCTGATCCCTACAAACTTGGAATAACCGGCGACATCGGCGGCCAGGATGGCGGCGAGCTTGCGGCTTGGCGCGCTCATTCTTCCGGCAATCCTAACTTGCGCAGGGCGTCCAGATATTTCGCCATATAAGGCGCATGGAAATTGCCGGTTGTCGACTTGATATAGGCTGCGGATAATTTTGGTCTTAGCGTGGACGCCTGTTGATAGGCGGCGTGGCCCTCTTCATAGTTTTTCGACAGGCTGTAGGCGAAGGCCAATGCCAGATATGGCATGATTTCATCACTTTTTTCCTGTATTGCCGCTTTGGCGTCAATAATGGCCAGGTCAATCTGATCCAGCATGCAGTGGGCCATGCTGCGTACAAAATGGAATGCCCATAGCTGCGGGTCATAGGGGCTAAGACGGATGGCCCGTTCATACAGCGGGATAGTATCCTCAGCCTCTCCGAACCAGTACCGGGCGATGGCAAGGCCGTGATGGGCGATGGCGGAGTTCGGGTTCAGCCTGATTGCTTTTTCAAGTGCCGAGACCGCCCGGTCCCTCTCCCCCAAATTGGTGAAAATACGGCCCAGTGCATAAAGGTTGTAGCTGTCCCGGTCATCCAGCGCGACCGCCTTTTCTGCATGATGGAGGCCTTCATCCAGGTCCGCGGTCCGGTCCTCGGTATAGCCATAAAGAGTATTGTTGTAAGCGATTACGGCAAGCCCGGCATGGGCAATCGCGAATTCCGGCGCCCGCTGTACCGCGCGTTGCAACAGCCGCCGTGCCTCGACAAAATCGTCCTTGCCGTATTTATAGAAATGCCACATGCCGCGCTGATAAAGCTCCCAGGCATCCAGGTCGGTCGTGGGTTTCTGGTGTGCCTGCTCCCGCTCACTACCGGCCAATTCAACGTCAACGTGGCTGCTGATGGCCTCGGTCAATTCGTCCTGCAGATCAAAGATATCCGTGAGCTCGCGGTCGTAGCGTTCGGCCCAGATGTGCTTGCCGGTCTCGGCCTCAATCAACTGTGCCGTGACGCGGACCCGACTTCCCGACTTGCGCACGCTGCCTTCCAACACATAACGCACGCCCAACTCGCGCCCGACTTTGGTGATGTCGACTGCTTGGCCCTTGTAGGTAAAACTCGAATTCCGTGCGATCACGAACAGCCAGCGCAGGCGGGACAGCGCCGTGATGATGTCTTCGGCCATGCCGTCGGAGAAATACTCCTGTTCCGGATCGCCGGACATATTATCGAAGGGTAGAACTGCGATGGACGGTTTGTCGGGGAGCGGCAGAGCTTCGCTCTCGGCCTCTGTCGCCTGATGCGTTCCT
>JABIRL010000188.1 GCA_018667855.1 Rhodospirillaceae bacterium | reverse complement strand
GGTCGATTTGGTGATCCAACGGGCCAAGGAGACGGGGACTTTTGAAGACCCGACCGTTCGCCAGGAAATCGCTAAATTGCTGATCATGGCAAAGTCCGCGGAATGGACCGCCCGCCGTGCCCGGGAGGCCCAGGTGCAGGGTCGCAACCAGGGTCCGGAAGGTTCCATCGGAAAATTGGCGGCCAGCCATCTGGCCCGCCTTGCCAATCAGGTGCACACCCAGATCAGCGGCGCCGACGCCATGTTGACCGGAGAAGACAGCCCAATGGACGGCGTTATTGCCGAAATTCTGGTTTCCACTCCGGCCATCTCCATCGCCGGCGGCACGGACGAGATCCAGCGTAACATCATATCCGAACGAGTCCTGGGCATGCCCAAGGAGCCCCGCAACGATACGGACCGTCCCTTCCGGGATGTGCCCCGGAACACGATTTCCTGAATAGGAGTGACCGCATATGAGAAACTTGCGGTATAGCGACGACGAACAGGCCCGGGACGCCTTCACCGCCGCGGCCAGATCGTTTTGATGGCGGACACCTATCGTTGCGTCACCCTGGCCCGCTTTGTTGATGGCCTTCCGGGGCCCGATGATTTCAACATCGAAACGCGGCAGGTGCCCGAACCCGGCGACGGCGAAGTCCTGGTCAGGAATATCTATGCCTCGCTTGATCCGGGCGGGCGCACACGGTTGAGCGGCGGGGTTTCATATATTCCACCGTTGGCCTTGGGCGATGTCGCGGGCGGCTTCAACATTGGTCAGGTGGTGAAGTCCAACAACACAGGCTTTTCCACAGGCGATCTGGTGGTTGGCGCGTTTGGGTGGAGCGAAATGGGCTTGTCGAACGGACGCGGCTATTTCGCGAAAATCGAGGATTGGGATCTGCCGCTCAGTGCCTGGATCGGCGTTTTAGGCATACCGGGCCTGACCGCCTATTTTGGCCTCAAGCGGGTGGCCGGAATTGGCGCGGGCGAAACCGCTCTGGTCACCTCCGCTGCCGGCATGGTTGGCGCCACGGCGGCGCAGATCGCGAAGATTCTTGGCTGCCGGGTCATCGGCGTCGCCGGCGGCAGCGTGAAATGCGCTTGGCTGCGGGACGAACTGGGCCTGGATGCGGTGATCGACTACAAGACAGCCGGTGACCTGAGCACCGCGATCAACGAAACCGCGCCGGAGGGCATCGATATTCTGTTCGATAATGTGGGCAACCGTTTTGTTGACGCCATTCTGCCCCTGATGCGCCTGAACGGGCGGATCGTGGTGTCCGGTCAGATTGGCGATTATAACCTGGCGACCAAGGACATCCACGGCATCAAGAATACCCGCGCCTTCATCACCCATCGGGTCCGCATGGAGGGTTTGGTGGTGTTTGACGACCGCCCGCAATTTTCGGCGGCCCAGGCGGAAATGGCGGCCTGGATAAAGGCCGGCAAGTTGATATACCGGGAAAAAATCTATGAAGGTATTGAATGCGCGCCGCAAGCCTTCCGCGATATGTTCGAAGGCACATACTTCGGCCGCCATCTGGTGCGCCTTGCGCCGGAACCTTGAAACACCAGAATATGAACCAAGCAGGGGATAGCCCGTGAGCGAGACCATCGACCTTTTGAACAACCGCGTCAGTATCCGAAAATTCAAGTCGGACCCCGTGCCCGAGGACTTGGTGGATCAGGTTCTCAGGGCAGCTTTCCGTGCCCCGACCTCGTCCAATATCCAATCTTACAGCGTCGTCATGGTGCAGGATCCCGATACCAGGGAAAAACTGGCCACACTGACCGGCAATCAACGTCATGTGGTCGAGGCACCAGTGTTTGTTGCTTTTTGCGCCGATCTGACCCGGATCGAACATGTCATGGCCCAGCGCGGCCATACCATCGTCGACAATAATATGGAGATCGGCCTGGTCTCTTCCATCGACGCATCCCTGGTCGGCATGTCGGCCTATCTGGCGGCCGAGTCCGTCGGCCTGAAAGGCGTCATGATTGGAGCGGTGCGCAATGATGCCGCGGCCACGGCCCGCATACTGGGGCTGCCGTCCCAGGTCTATTGTGTGTTTGGTATGTGCCTGGGCTGGCCCGACGAGGCGCCGCCGCAAAAGCCGCGCATGGATTATTCATCAATGGTGCATTACGAACGCTACGGCGCCCTGCGGGATAATCGCGACATGGCCCAGACCGTGAATGACTACGACGCGGCCCTGGCCAACCACTACGGTGGCGCCGGCAAGACAACCACGCCGGACTCCTGGAGCCATGACATGGACAAGAAGTTCGATCCGCAACTGCGCGACAACCTGCGCCAGGAGCTCAAAACCCAGGGCTTCGATTTTCGCTAAACAAAGTTTGTGAGCAAGGCGCGGTGCAGGTTGAGGTAGCCGGACTGAGTCACCTTCAGGTGTGGTCGCGTATGGCTGTGTAAGTCGGGCAGCTTGTGATAGGGCACTGCTGGCTGCAGGTGGTGTTCGGCATGGTAGGACATATTCCACGTCAGCCACCGAACTGCCCGGTTGGTGAAGGTGGTGCGGCTGTTGGCCGTCATATCCCGCACCAGGGCGCAGCCAATGTGCTCGGCCAGAAGAAAAGCGCGCAGGAACGGCTGCCCGATCAAGACCGGTACGATCCAGACCCATAGCAACGGCTCCCCCAAGGCGGCGAAGGCCAGGACATAGATGGCCAGATACCAGCGCGCCTCCAGCGCGACACGATTACGGGCCTTGTTCGGAATAATGCCGGCCGGATCACGGCCATGGCTGTTACCCAACAGCACTTGTATCTGTGAGGCCCAAATGGCCAATCCGCTCATATACAACACATAGGCAACGATATTGCCCGGTTTTGCTACTGCCAGTTCCGGGTCGCGGTCGGGATTGTTGGTGAAGCGGTGATGGCGCATGTGAAAATGGCGGAACCATGTGGGCGGCAGTAGCACCAGCCAACCACAGAGAAAGGCCACCAGATCATTACACCAGCGGGTGCGAAAGGCCGTGCGGTGGATGCATTCGTGCAACGGCGCAAACAGAAATATCAACAACAACCCTTGGGGCAGCAGGAGGATAGGCCACAAAGGAATTTTGGTCCAAATCAGTGCGCCTAGAAGCACGATTAATCCGAGTTGTATTGTCAGGCGCCGGGCGGCCGGCCCGTTTGATGGGTCGAGCAGAGCCTTCCATTGCGCTTTGTCGAGATCAAGGCTCCCAGTTGTAGTCATTCCGGGCGCCTTCCTCGGTGACATAACCGTCCGCCAGGTCCGCCGTGATGGCCGCGGGATCCCGGGCGGCCACCGGGCCGTATCCGCCCGCGCCCGAAAGGCGGAAGCTGACTACATCGCCGCTTTTCAGGTCATACATGCCTTTGGAATGCAGCGGCTCGGCGTTGCCGTCGGGATTGAGCAAGGTTTCGGCCAAGGTGCCCGGCTGTCCGCCGAACAGGCCGTAGGGTTGAAATTTGTGACGATCGCCCAGATGGGACAGCACGGCGGAGGAATTAAGCAATTCGATATCCTTGCGCAGACCGCAACCGCCGCGCCATTGTCCCGGCCCGCCGGAATCGGGAATGAATTCCAGCCGGCGCACGCGGATTGGGGTATGGGTTTCATGCACCTCGACCGGGATATTGGTGCAGTTCATGACGGGGCTGAGGGCTTCCACGCCGTCCTTGCCGTCCTGGCCGCCATAGCCGGCAAACGCCAGGTCATACATGACGAAGGGGCGTCCCGTATTGTCGTCGATGCCGCCGAAATTCGGGTTCGACCAGTGAGAGAATGCCCCCATGGCGCGGTGCGGCAAAGCCTTGGCCATGGCGCCGTTGATGGTATCGAAAATTCGTACCTGCAATATGGCCCGCCCGCCCGAGGGGGCGGGAAAGGCTGGGTTGAAGAACGAACCTTCCCGCGCCGTCACGGTGATCGGGCGCATGGCGCCTTCGGTCTGGGGCGCCTGGGCATCGCAAAAAACCTTGATGGCGAACAGGGAATAGGCACGGGTGTAGTTGATGTAGGAGTTTATGGCCGCGGGTACGACATCGGAAGAGCGCGAGAAATCCAACTCCACCGACCCGGCGCCGTCGAAGGTGATATCCACGGCCATTTTGATCGGATCGGTGTCGGGGCCGTAATCGTCCACGAAATCCTCGAAACTGTATGTACCTGCCGGCACCTCCGCCAGGGCGGCGCGCATGGCCTGTTCGGAGCGGTCGAGGATGACATCATAGGCCAGGGCAAGGGTTTCGGCGCCATGGTCCCTGAACAGCTGCCGCATGCGGCTGGCGGCGCTTAAATTCGCCGTGTGCTGGGCTAACAGATCGCCCCGTACCTTGTCCGGCACGCGCACGTTACCCAACACCAGGCGCAAAATGTCTTCATCGATATCGCCGCCGCGGACAAATCGCACGGGCAGGATACGCAGCCCCTCCTGAAAAGACTCCGTGACGCCGTGAACTTTCTGCGAGCCTGGCGCCGCGCCACCCATATCCACCTGATGGGCTGAGCAGGCCACGAAACCAACCAGGACATCGTCCAGGAAAATCGGCATGACCTGAAAGGTATCGGGAAAATGCCCCGAACACATGAAGCTGTCGTTCATGAGAATGGAATCGCCCGGTCCCAGAGTCTCCACCGGGAAGCAGTCCATCGCATGCTGGACGCAGGCGGGCATGGAACCCAAATGTCCGGGACTGAAACTGCCCTGGGCGATCAGCCGGCCCGAACGATCAAAAAGCGCGGTGGAAAAATCATCACCCTCCCGCACGCCTTCCGAAAAAGCGGTATTGCGCAGGGTCGTGCCCAGTTCCTCGGCGATGGACAACAGGGTGTTCCAGATCACCGTCAAAGTGATCGGATCGACCGTGTTTTCGCCCACCGTGTTATTGCTCACCGGGTTTTCATTCATTGTGCAGCCTCCCGCGCGATATCGATGATCAGATGCCCGGAGTCCGAGATACGGACCGTATCGCCGGGCAGAACGACCGTGGTGCTATCGGGGTCCTCTACGATCAGAGGTCCCTCCAGAGTTTCGCCCGGTACCAGCGACCGCCGTTCGATGATATTTGTCGTCACATAGCCGCCGGCCTCGGGAAACCAGGCATCCCGGTTGTGTTGCGGCCGGCCCGGCGTATCCGAGGATTGCTGAGAATTCGCCAGGTCGACGCTATCCCGGCTGCCCGGCAAAGTCGCGGCCAGCGACCAATCCACGGCCTCGACCCTAGCTTCGGGATCTAGGAACTTGTGCTTCTGCAAATAGGCTTCATTGAAGGCGGTGATGGCGCGGGCGGCAAAATCCCCGTCAATGGGACCGCTCGGCAAATCAACCTGAATCTCAAATCCCTGCCCTGCATATCGCATATAGCCCTGGCGCGTCCATAAGGGCGCATCCATGCCGCCAATTTGTTCCAATTCAAGCCGGGCGCGGGCTTCCAACTCGACGAATAGTTCCGCGATTGCCGAACTGGCATTTTCATCCAGCAGCATGACTTTCGTCATGGAAACATCGATCCGGGGTGCGGCCTGCAATAACCCTATGGCGGAACCGACACCGGCGCCCATGGGAACAATTACCTGTGGGATGCCCATGGCACGGGCCATGCGCGCGGCATGCAACGGCCCGGCCCCGCCGAAAGCGATCATGGCATAGCGCCGGGGGTCCCGGCCCCGTTCAACGGAAACCACGCGTAAGGCGTTCTCCATATTCATGGTGGCGACCAGATGAATGCCCCAGGCGGCATCACCCAGGCTAAGATCCAGAGGATCCGCGATCTGTTCCTTGATGCCCCTGGCCGCGGCGTCCCTTTCGAGTTTCATGGCGCCGCCGTTGAACCAATCGGGATCGATGTAGCCCAGAATTACATTGGCGTCCGTGATGGTCGGCTCCGTGCCGCCCTGGCCATAGCAAATGGGGCCGGGATTGGCGCCGGCGCTTTCCGGGCCCACGGTAATCATGCCCATGCTGGTGCGGGCTATGCTGCCTCCGCCGGCGCCGATTTCCAGCAACTCCACGGCCGGGACATTGATGGGAAGACCGCTGCCCTTTTTGTAACGCACGTGGCCAACTTCGAAGGTCGGCATGATAGCGGGCGTGCCGCCATCGACCGCCCCCAGCTTGGCGGTGGTGCCGCCCATATCGAATGTGATGACATGCTCATAGCCTTCTGCGGTGCCGACGATACCGCCCATGAGGACCCCGGCGGCGGGACCGGATTCGATTATCCGGATCGGAAAGGCCTTGGCGATAGCCGGGGTGACCAGACCGCCGCTGGACTGCATGACGAGCAATTCGTGATCGTAGCCCAGTTCCTTCAGGGCTGCCTCCAATTGCACCATGTAGCGCTCGACAATTGGTTTCACATAGGCATTGGCAACGGCTGTATTGGTACGCTCGTACTCGCGAAACTTTGGCGACACATCCGATGAAAGGGACACTGGCATGTCCGGTATCCGTTCCCGGATACGGGCCAGGATTTGCTGTTCGTGTGCCGGATTGGCGTAGGCATGCAATAGCGAAACCGCGATGGTTTCCACCCCGGCCGCGAGCAAGAAATCGACGGCATTATCGACCGATGAAGGCTCCAGCGGCGTCGTGATCATGCCGTTGTGATCCATACGCTCCGACACTTCGACGATATGGCGGCGGGGCACCAATGGTTCCGGCTTGTCGATGTAGAGATCGTAAGTCTCATAGCGTTTCTGCC
This sequence comes from Rhodospirillaceae bacterium, assembly GCA_018667855.1. Lineage (GTDB taxonomy): Bacteria > Pseudomonadota > Alphaproteobacteria. Next base: position 7,005 of record JABIRL010000188.1, on the reverse strand, counting down.
GACCGATGATCAGCACATCGCGAAACCCCTCGGTGGTGATCAGGCCGGCCTTCGCCCCCTTGCGTTCCAATACCGCATTGGTCGCCACCGTGGTGGCATGCAGGACGGTATCAACGTCGCCGCCGCCAAGTCGTGCGTCTTCGAGCAATTGTCGCAAGCCCGCAAGGACCGCCACCTTGGCGTCGTGGGGGGTGGAGGATATCTTCAGGACATGGGTGCCGCCATTGCTATCGTCGTGCAGCACGAAGTCCGTGAAGGTTCCGCCTATGTCGAATGCGACCCGGATCATCTTCGTACCGAGCCTATGCGGTGGTCAGTTCGGCATGGGCCTGGTCAAGGGTCCGGCCCAGCATGTCCGCCATGTGATCGACTTCCTCCACCGTCATGATCAACGGCGGTGCAAAGGCCAGGCGGTCGCCGATAATACGCAGGATCAGGCCGTTGTCCCGGCCAATCCGATCCATTGTCGGCCCGGCCAGGCCTGGCTCGAACGGCGTGCGGGTCGCGGGATCCTGCATCAATTCCATGCCGGCCAGCATGCCAACGCCGCGTACATCACCCACCAGGGGATGATCGGCGAAACCTTGTAGTCTTTCGTTCATGCGGCTGCCGACCTCGGTGGCGCGGGCGGTGACATCCATTTCCTCGTAGATCTTGATGACTTCCAGAGCCACGGCGGTGGTCACGGGGTGGCCGGCGTGGGTATAGCCGTGGGCAAAGGCGCCCAGCTTATCGCTTTGCGCCAGCATGGCCTGATGGATCTCCTCGTTCACCATCAGCGCCGAGATCGGCTGGTAGGCCGCCGACAGCGCCTTGGCGCAAGTGATCATGTCGGGTTTCAGATCAAACGTCTGACTGCCCCACCAATTGCCCGTGCGGCCGAAACCGCAGACCACTTCGTCAGCCACGAACAGCACATCGTACTTCCGCAGCACCGCCTGCATTTTCGCGAAATAGGTCTTCGGCGGGATGATCGCACCGCCCGCCGCCATGACCGGCTCGGCGAAAAAGGCGGCCACGGTATCGGGACCTTCCGCCAGGATCAAGGCTTCCAGGGCGTTAGCCAGACGGGTGGCGAAATCCTCTTCGCTCTCGCCATCCTCATGGCCGCGATAATAATGGGGATATTCCGTATGGCGCATCATGGGCAGGGGCAGGGGGAAATCCGCATGCATGTCCGGCTTGCCGGAGACGGAGACGGCTGCAATGGTACTGCCGTGATAGCCCCGCTCCCGCCCGATGATCTTGATTTTCTCCGGCCGGCCCATGGCGGCCTGATAGTACCAGGCCAGCTTGACCGCCGTGTCGTTGGCTTCCGAGCCCGAGCATTGGAACAACACCTTGGACATGGGCACCGGCGCCAACTGGATCAGTTTCTCGGCCAGGTCGATGCTGCTCTCGTTCGCGGTGTGACGGTAGGTGTGGTAATAGCCCAGCTTGCGCATCTGATCGTAGGCGACCCGCGCGATACGTTCGTTGGCGGAAAAACCCAAGGCGGCGCACCACAGGCCCGCCACGGTTTCCATATACCGGTTGCCGTTTTCATCCTCCACATAGACGCCGTCACCCTTGCTGACCACGATGGGGCCGATTTCCTGATGGCGGCGCAGGTTGGTTTGCGGATGAATATAATAGGCGATGTCCCGCGCGGCGGCGGAGTTGGGCATAACGTTCATGGCGGATCTCCTCGATTTGATATTCAGTCTAACTGAAGGCGGGCGCTATCTCTTCCTGAAAACGGTGCATCTGTTCGCGCACCATGGCGTCGGGCTTTTTGCCTACGTTGAAGTACAGGATAACCTCCTCGATCCCGGCGGCGTCAACCTTCTTCAGGGTATCGATGATCTTGTCTGGCGAGCCGATCAGAATGGACCTCTCGCCCAGGTCTTGTTTTTTCATATTCCGCAGAATTTCCACGATATCCATGAAATAGTGCATGGTGGGCGGCGCCTTGGCGGGATCGTCGGGGAAGGCGGGCAAGACGCAATGTTGGAAATAGGCCATCTGCCGTTCCCGGCCATAATCCTCCGCCGATGCATCATCGGCGATATGGATGAAATAACTACACATGGCGCGGCCCGGCTCGTTCCCCAGGGCGCGGCATTTATCGCGGTAGCTCACCACCGCCGCTTCCAATCCGCCATAGACCATGCCGGCGGCGAAAGGGGCATAAATGATGTTCAAGCCATGTTTGGCCGCCATATCGGCGGATGTCTCTGAAAAAGACGCAACGTAGAACGGGATCGGGTTCTGCACCGGCTTGGGCGTGATTTCCATTTCGGGAATATCGTAGAATTGGCCTTTGTGGGCCCAGGGTCCCGGCGAATTCCAGGCTTTCAGGACGACTTCGATGCCTTCCTCGAACATTTCCGCCGAGTCCATGAACGGCGCCCCAAACGGAGCGAATTCGCGCCGGTCATAACCGCGCCCGGCGGCGAAGTCGACCCGCCCGCCAGAAATCAGATCAATGGTGGCCCATTCCTCGGCCACATGCAGCGGGTGATGCAGGGGCAGAACGCTGACGGCGGGGGCCAGGCGAATATGCTCGGTCTCGGGAATAATGCTGGCCAGCAGGGTGCCGGGCCGGGAATTCACGCCGAGAGAATCGAAATGATGCTCGCCGATCCAGGCTGAATGATAGCCCAGCCGATCCGCCAGGACCGCCTGGCCACGAATTTCACTGATAAATTGATTGGCGCTGCGCGGGTTATCCGGATAGGCATTGTCGGACAAAGTGAAATAACCGAATTTCATGGTAATCGCGGCCTTTCTCATTACGTTGGCTCCCATCTTACGATGGAATTTTCCGGATTGCTGCAAATTGCGCGGTCGACCGGGAGGCTTTATCATGAGGTGGTTCAGGTAACATTGCAGGAGTGAGTTGATGTCCCATATCGCCGTGAGCCATTCACCGGAGAACGAGAGCTATCAAAAACAAGGCTATCTCAGTCCAATCCGGGTCATGTCTGCCGAAGAAGCGGCCCGGATCGCGGACAAGGTTGCAGGGATTGAAGCCGAACATGGGGTCGAGGGCGCCGACATCCTGCGTTCCAACACGCATTTTTTGTTCCCGGAGCTTTACGACCTGATCCTCTCGCCGGCGATCCTCGATCATGTGGAAAAAGTGCTGGGCCCGGACATTTTGTGTTGGTCGTCATCGTTCTTTTCCAAATCGGCCCACGACCCTAGCTTTGTCTCCTGGCACCAGGACTTGACCTATTGGGGACTGGAGCCAGAGGATATTGTCACCGCCTGGGTGGCGATCACCCCCAGCACCCGGGAAAGCGGTTGCATGAAAGTCTTGCCGGGCACCCACGCGCCGGGCCAGTTGAGCCACAGCGATACTTTCGCGGCCAATAATCTGCTCAGCCGTGGCCAGGTATTGGACGTGGATGTGGACGAGGCGGAAGCGGTCGATCTGGAATTGCAGCCGGGCGAGATGTCGCTGCATCATGTGCTGATCGTGCATGGCTCCGAGCCGAACCAGTCCGATCTTCCGCGCCACGGCTTTGTCATCCGTTATATGCCAACCTATTGCAAACAGATCGGCGGCCGCACGACCGCGCTACTGGCCCGTGGACAAGACAGCTATAATCACTTCGATCCCGTGCCGCGACCCCTGGCTGACATGCATCCCGACGCCGTTGCTTTCCGGGCGAAGTCAAATGCGGTGGTCAAAGGCATTCTGATGGATGGCGCCAAGAACTAGGGTGCCGTCGACGACACCCTTCCGAATTAGCTAAAACGAATAGGAGATATCTCATGGCCTTGGAAATTATCGGCTTTCCCCGCTCGAACTTCGTGCGCACGGTGCGCATGGTGGCCCAGGAAAAAGGCGTGGCTTATGAACATATCGCGGCCATGCCCCATTCCGATGAAGTCAAGGCGATCAATCCGCTGGGCCTGATCCCGGTGATGCGCCATGACGGCCTGGATTTAGTGGAATCTTCCGCCATTGCCCACTATATCGACACGGCTTTTGACGGCCCCGCCCTGGTGCCCACGGACCCCAGGGAAGCCGCCCCCGTCAACCGCTGGATCGCCACGGTTAATACTTCCGTCGATCAGATGCTGATGCGCCGCTATGTGGTGGAATATGCTTTCCACAAGGATGCGGACGGCAATGTGGTGCGGGACGTGATTGACCAGACCGTCAAGCGCCTGCCCAAGATGTTTGCCTTTCTCGACACCGCCGTTGCCCAGGGCTATCTGGGCGGTGACAATTTCACCATGGCCGATTGTTTCCTGATGCCGATCCTGGCGGCGGTACAGAATTTCCCCGAAGGCAAGGAGAACATGGAAAATTCTCCGAACCTGAAGCCCTATTTCGCGAAGGTTTCGGTACGTCCCAGCTTCACCGAAACTGCCGGCTGAGCGGCAATGAAAGCAGTCGGCGGCCCATTCGAATTTTGTCAGAGTGAAGCGCGGTGTAGGAATTTTACATATGCCGTTCAATGATGAAAAATACCTGGGCACGGGCCTGCCCCATCTGCAGCCGATTGAAATAGCGGCGCCGGAATTGCCGTTTGCGCGTGCCCTGTTGCAATTATATGAGGGCAAACGAAAGGGTGGAGAACTGCCCTTTTGGCGGGAATTTGAGCTGGCGGAATTGGTGCGTCATGGCCTGGCCCAATATATTTATGTCTTGGAGCCGGTGGACGGTAATTTAGATTGGCGCTATCGCCTGTTGGGCACAGAGATCGTAGCGCGGTTTCGAATTGACCGTACGGGGCAGAAACTGCGGGACTTCGTCGAAGCGGCGGCGGCGGAACAATTGGTTCAGATCAGCAATCAGGTTGCGACATCCGGCGTCTCGAAGTTTTTCCGGCTGGTACCGGAAAAGCCGGAACTTGGCCATCTTCAAATCGAGACGATGAGCTTGCCAATCCGTGACAACAGCGGCAAGGAAATCTGGCTGTTTGGCGGCACCTTCTTTCAGAATTAGCCACTCTATAAGAGTTAGTCGCGAAAATTCACGTATTGCAGCGGCTGGTCCAGCTTCATGTCCTTGATCAGGGCGATGGCGCCCTGCAGATCGTCGCGCTTCTTACCCGTGACCCGTAGCTCGTCACCCTGTATTGCCACTTGAACTTTCTTAAGCTTCGCGCCCTTTAGCTCCTTGACTACTTTTTGCGCCAGATCGCGGGCAATGCCCTGTTTGATGACGATGGTCTGGCGGATTGTGTTACCGGACGCTGCTTCCGGTTCGCCAAAATCCAGGGCCTTGTGATCCACCTTGCGCTTGGCCAGATAGCCGCGCAGCAATTCCTGCACCTGTTTCAGCTTCAGATCATCATCGGCCCGGATCGTCAGGACCTCGTCCGTGCGTTCAATGGAGCATTGGCTGCCCTTGAAGTCAAAACGCGTGCCAATTTCCCGCATGGCTCCCTGCACGGCGTTATCGACCTCGGGCAATTCGGTGCGGGAAACAACGTCAAATGAAGGCATGATTTTCTCTTTCGTCGTTAGCTCTGGTCACCGGCCAACTCGACCAAGTCAGCCATATCCCCATCACCTTGCGCGCGCAAGCCGTTGATGACGCCCTTTGCGTCATGTTCGGATTTGTTCTGGCTCATTTTCCATTTGCCCTCCAGCCGGGCGATGGGGATTTCGATACCGATGATGGCCTGCAGCATGCCGTCAATATAGCCCTCGGGCGCATCGCTCAGTTTCCATGGCAACTCGTAGGGGCTTTCGAAATGATCGGTCATGGCGGATAGATGATCTCGTAGTTTTGCCGGATCATCGAACGTCGTCGCCGTGCCATATGCATGAATGGCGATATAGTTCCAGGTCGGCACGGCCTTGCCGGTTTGATGCTTGGAGGGGTACCAGTTCGGCGTCACATAGCCCTGGGGCCCCTGAAATATCACCAGCAGTTCCTGCCCTTCGGTAATCGCCGTTGCCTGCGGGTTGGGCTTGGCAAAGTGGCAGCGCAGGGTGCCATAGGGTTCGGGCGCGGTATCCAACTCGATCGGCACATGGGAGGCGATCATGCCATCCGGGCCTTGGCCAACAACAATGGCGGCGCCGATTTGGCGCATGGTTTCGTGCAGAACGTCCGTTCGGTCTTCGCGAAATTTACCGGGCAGATACATGGCCGTCTCCAATCATAGGGTTGATGCCCTATTTAGGAGACTAGGTCGAATTCGTCCAGGTTTGGCGCTGTCATATCGGTACAGAATTTATCGTAGGGGAAAGGCCACATGGCCGGATTGCCATTCTTGTCCAGATACCAGCTCTGGCAGCCGGTAACCCAGACCGTGTCTTTCATGGCATCTTTGATGGTGCCGTTGAAGGCGTCCATGGCGGTTTGATTGGCCGAAATTTCGTTGACTTCACCGGACCGCCACAAATCGATCAGCTGAAGGATGTAGGCCAGTTGTTTCTCCGAAATATTGATCAGGGAGAAATTGCCGATCGGGCTGTTGGGACCCACCAGCATAAAGAAATTCGGGAACCCGGGTAGCGATACCGAACGATGGGCCGGCGTTGCCTCCGCCCAAAAATCGCTCAACTCCACGCCGTCGCGGCCCGTCAGGTCCATGGGGCGCATGAAGCTGTGACCATCAAACCCCGTGGCCAGGACCAATACGTCCAATTCGTGCAACTGGCCATCCGCCGTGCGTACGCCGCCGGCTTCCACGTGTTCGATATTGTCGGTCACCAGGTGTGCATTGGGCTTCTGGATAGCATCGTAAAAATCATCCGAGACAATCAGCCGTTTGCATGCGGCCTGATAATCGGGTGTCAGTTTGGATTTCAATTCCGGATCGGTGACCTTGTCCAGGTTTGTCTGGCAGGCTTCTTCGATCCGTTGCATTTGCTCTTCATCACCGATCACGGCCTCGCCGAATGAATCAGCAAAAGCGCGGGTCATGGTGGTCTGCATGTGGTCCATGATTTCGGGACGTTGGCGGAATTGTTCCTTTTCCTCTTCCGTATAGGCTGGATTGGCCTGGGGGAAGACCCATTGCGCCGTGCGTTGGAACAGGGATAGATGCG
>JABIRL010000100.1 GCA_018667855.1 Rhodospirillaceae bacterium | reverse complement strand
GGACCAACCCAGATGCAAGGACATCCAGTACGAACCCATGATCGAGGGGATGGCGGCATTGATTTCCGGCTGGCCCATGCGCGCGCCCTGATGAGCCACCCGCTGATCGGACACCAGGGCGATTTGAAAGCCGCCGCCCGCCGCGATGCCGTTCAGGGCTGCGATCACCGGTTTGTCGGTCAAAAGAATCTGTTTATAGACATTGCAGGCGGTGCCGAACCAGGTTTCGATGTCGGCGACCTTCATGCCGCGGGCCTCGTGCAGATCCACCCCGGCGCAAAAAGCGCGGTCACCGGCGCCGGTCAATACGATGCCGCGTACCGTGTCGTCGCAGTCCAATTCGATCAGCGTGGCGGCGACGCCCCGCGCCAAGGCCATGGATATGGCGTTCAGATTGTCGGGGCGGCTAAAACGTAATACGGCAATCCCGCCGGCTCGCTCGACCTCAACCACATCGCGGATTACATCGGAAACATCGGTATCGGTCATTCGTCAGTTCTCGATCCTGCTAAAATCAAAGGGATATTTTTTGATCACTTCAAGGGTTTGCGGGGAAATATTATGGGCCGGCAGATCTATCCGCACTCTATTCTTTATTTCCTTCAGTGCCTTTTTTACATTTGGTCCTATGGTTTTGAACAGCAGGTCTTGCAGCTCGCCGCCATGGTAGGCTGCGCGCAGGCCGGCTTCGATAGCAGCGGCCAATTCGTCATTGTCTTTATTGACGAAGTAATAGATTGCGAAGGGGTAGGTGATCAACAAATGATCGTCGACAATCAAGTTGGGGAGTTGCTTTTTGTAGTTTGCATGTTCCTCGAAAATCTCGAACATCCCCCTGGGAAATAGGTCGTAACGTCCGATTTCCGTCATTTTCCATAGCAGGCTCTTGCGGGCTACTTCCTGAATCTCCAACCCGGCGTTTCGCAGAATTGCGACATCCGACCAATGCATTCCTTGGACAATGGAAAAATTTTGAAGGTCCTTCAAGTTCCGGACCGCTCGAAGTCTATCTTGCAAATCCTTTCGCGCAAGGAAGAGGCGGTAGCCGCTGCCGATGCCGAGATAGATCGGGAAATAGATTGCGCGATGCTGCGTCTCAAGCTTCGGATTGGTTCCCATGATCATGATGTAGGGTTGCGAAGATTTCTCCATGATTGCGCTGCGCCGTTTTTGCGGCAAATTGTCATCAGCAACGGTCAGTGAATAGGATCTACCCGATTTGGCAAGGGCTAGATCAAGAAGCGAGTAACGGTATCCTTGTTTCCCGAACCAACTCTCGCCGGCCAGGAAAATCACTTTGAGTTCATCTCTTGTTTGTGCGGCCGTGCCTGTGGCGCAAGTTATCAGGATCGAAAATACAAGAAGGAAACGATGCCAATGCATGCTAAACCCGCCCCTGAAAAAAATTCATATCGACAACCTGATTTGGGACCTTGGTATGCAGTCTTGAAATTCCCACTATTCGTCGGAGCGTACCTTTACGTAACCGCCCGGTGCATCTTCCAGTACGGGCGCATCCTTACTGCCAGGGGTCCGGGCCTTGACCTTGGGGCCGGACTGCTTGGCGACCCATTTGCCCCATTGCGGCCACCAGGAACCCTCCGACTGGGTGGCGCCGGCGAACCAGTCATCGGGGTCGGGCGGGTTTTCGGCATTGCTCCAATAGCCGTATTTGGTCACCGACGGCGGGTTGACGATGCCGGCGATGTGGCCCGATCCGGCCAGGGTGAAGGTGGTCTCGCCGCTGTACAGCTGGGTTGCGACGTAGGTGCCTTTCCAGGGCGCGATATGGTCTTCCTTGGTGGAGATGATATGCACCGGAATATCCACGGCGCGCAGATCGATGGGTGTGCCGCACATCTCGATCCCGCCCGGTTGGGACAGCAGGTTCTTTTGATACATGTTGCGCAGATAAAAGCTGTGCATGGCGCCGGGCATGCGTGTCGAATCCGAATTCCAGTACAGCAAATCAAACGGGAAGGGGTCCTTACCCATAAGATAGTTGTTGATCACGAAGGACCAGATCAGATCATTGCTGCGCAGCAGGTTGAAGGTCGAGGACATGGCCGCGCCGTCCAATATGCCGCCCTGATCCGCCATCTTCTGTTCCAGCTGGGCCAATTGTTCGTCATCAATGAAGATCTTCAACTCGCCCGAGACGGTAAAATCCACCAATGATGTAAAGAAAGTGGCCGATTTGATCCGATGGTCGTCATTGGCCGCCATATGGGCCAAGGTCGCGCCGGTCAAGGTGCCGCCCAGGCAATAGCCGATAATATTGACCTCTTCCTCGCCGCAGGCTGCCTTGACGCCGTCAAGGGCCGCATAGATGCCTTCGACCATGTAATCTTCAAAGGTTTTTTCAGCCAGACGCTGGTCCGGATTGACCCAGGAAATCACGAACACCGTCAGACCCTGCTCCACGGACCATTTGATGAAGGAATTTTGCGGTTTCAGATCCAGAATATAGAACTTATTAATCCATGGCGGCACGATCAGCAGGGGGCGCTTGTGGACCTGCGGCGTGCTCGGTTCGTATTGGATCAATTGGATCAGCTCGCTCTGCCAAATGACCTTGCCCGGACTGACCGCGATATTTTCGCCGACGGAGAATGCCTCCGGATCGGTCATTTTGATCGCCAGCTTACCTTTACCCCGCTCCAGATCGTCGAGCATGTTTTGCAGGCCGCGGACCAGATTTTCACCCTTGCTTTCCATGGTTTCGCGCAGCACATCGGGGTTCGTTGCGACGAAGTTGGTCGGCGCCATGGCGTCGGTGAACTGGCGTGTGTAGAAATCGACCTTTTGCGCTGTGTCGTCGTCCAGGCCATCCACATCATGCACCGTGTTATGGACCCAGCGCGAGGTCAGCAGATAGGTTTGCTTGATGAAATCGAAAATTTGATTGTTTTCCCAATCGTCTGCGCGAAACCGCTTGTCGCCCTTTTCAGGTGTGATCACCGGTTCCGCGCCCTGGCCCAGCATGCCTTTGGCGGCGTTCTGCCAAAGCTGCATGTAATCCTGCCACAGCGCCATTTGGGCCTCAGCCATTTTGGCGGGATCCGCCATCATCTTGGCCGTCAGCTCCATGAAGGCAGAGCCGATATTCATGGGATCGGTGTCAATCTGGCCGCCGTCCTTGGCCTGTTGCTGCAGAAAATCGTTCACCAGGCGTTGGCTTTGTTCCGCTACCTTGATCATGTTTTCGGAGAATTCGGCGGCCTGTTGTTCAGCCGATGCGGATTCCGTATGTCCTTCGTTTTCGCCCATGGTCTGTCCCAATCCCAATATATCGATGTCTCTTGTTTGACGAATGCAGCCTTGACAGTAAAATGCACAAGTGATTCGTTGAACATAGCAGCGATTGTTCGCAAGGTACCTGAAGTCTATAACAATGACTATATCTCGTGCCAAGCGGACCTCAAGGGTGATGTGGTGCGATCACCGGCAACAACAAGGAGCCAAGCTGGGATGAGGAAACTTTTAGCAGGGGAGCATGGGCGCCGGGCCGCGCGCATGACGCCGACGCTGACGGCTTTAGCATTGGTTTTTACCTTGAGCGGCTGTGCCCAAGTGCCCGATTGGGTCAATCCCACGACCTGGGTCGATGATGTCAATCCAATAAGCTGGTATGAACGCATGTTCGACAGCGATGACGAGGTCGAACGGTTGCCAAAGGTGCCGGCAACGGCCAAGAAATCGCCTGATGGCGACAAACCGTTTCCCAAGTTAGGCGACGCGCCGACAGCAAAATCCGGCTCGACCGAGGAATCTCGAAAAGAGCTGGCGGATAGTCTGATCGCTGATCGGGACAACGCCCGTTATACCGACCAAAATTTGCGCGCCGGCGATCAACGCATGGCCGCCGCCCTGCCGCAGCCCAACCAGGCGCCGCCTCCCGCCGCCAAACCGTCCGCCCCGCCCGCTCCCATGGCGGACAAGCAAGTGGCGGCGGTTCCGGTGGTCAAGGAACTGGAGGCGCTGCCGACCGCGCCGACATTGCCGGCCTCGCCCGCCTTGCCACCCGCGCCCCAGCCCGTGGTCGACAAGGCGCCCAGTGCGACCAGTGTGCCCTCTATTGTGCAGCGCCGGGGCAGCTTGCCGCCGCCGCCCTCACCCATCGCCGAAGTTAGCCGTGGTTCGATCCCACAAGTCGTTCAACAATCGGGCCGGGCGGCTACCGGCACCGTGGGCCTGCCGAAGCCGCCCGCCGTCATGCCGTCCATCGTACAGCCCGCGGCCGCGCCCGGGACCGCGCCGCTGAAACTTATTCCGCCCAGCGGTCAGATGGTGGCTGCCATACCGCCGTCCGTCCGGATCAATTTACCCGTGGGACAGGAACAATCGATCCTGGCGCAGACGTATGCCGCTTCCTTGGCGGCACAGAGCAGTTCCGTGGTACGTCAGCCCGGTTCTGTCTTTAACGCCCCGAACGCGGCGCCCATAGCCGGACAATGGTCGACGGTCGTGCCGGGCGTGGTGCGTCAAGCCTTCAACGCCTCTCTCACGGGCGCCAGCCAGGGTGTCCAGATTGCGGCGCCCAATCGGACGCCAGTGCTCGCATCGGTGATCGCATCTCCGCAAATGAGCAACGAGACCATGCGGCGGCTGCCTGGGGCACCCATATTGATCCGCTTTCGCCATGGTTCAGCCCGCCTCAGCGGCAAGGAAAGAAAAAGCCTTGCTCGAATGGCCGGTCAGGCGAAGAGCCAGGGCAGAACGCTTGTTGTCGTGGGGCATGCCAGCCAACGCACCGGAGATATGAATTATGCCAAGCATAAACTGGTGAATTTCGGCATTTCTCTGGACCGGGCAAACAAGGTCGCCGGCGAATTGCGCCGCCAGGGCGTGGCCGCGCAGCAAATCGTGGTTGAGGCCAAAGGGGATTCCGAGCCGCTGTATTTTGAATTCATGCCCAATGGCGAGGCGAAGAACCGCCGGGTGGAGGTTTTTATCAGATAGACTTCCTTAGGGCTCGCTCCGGATTGCCATTTCGGGCATAAAGCATGCCCCTGGATTGATATCTGTGACCGTATTGGTTGCCAGACAACTTTGATGATGACGGCCATGCCTTTTGAATTTCACCGCATCAAGCGACTGCCGCCCTATGTCTTTGCCGAAGTGAACGCCATGAAGGCGGCCGCCCGGGCAAGAGGCGAGGATATTATCGATTTCGGCATGGGTAATCCCGATACACCACCCGCGCCCCATATCGTGGACAAGCTGGTGGAAACGGCACGCGATCCGAAGACCCATCGCTATTCCACCTCGCGCGGCATTCCGGGTTTGCGCCTGGCCAACGCGAATTATTACCAGCGCCGCTTTGGCGTCGATATCGACCCCGAGAGCGAGACCATTGTCACCCTTGGTTCCAAGGAAGGCTTGGCCAATCTGGCCCAGGCCATTACCACGCCCGGCGATGTCATTCTGGCGCCCAATCCCAGCTACCCGATCCACCCCTACGGCTTCATCATCGCGGGGGCCGTGATCCGCCATGTGCCGGTTGGCCCGGCCGAGGATTTCTTCGCCAATCTGGAAACCGCCGTGCGCCATTGCGTGCCGCCACCCACGGCGATCGTGCTGAACTATCCCTCCAATCCCACGGCGGAAGTGGTGGATCTTGCGTTTTACGAGCGCATGGTCGCCTTCGCCAAGGAAAAGAACCTGTTTCTGCTGTCGGATCTGGCATATGCCGAGATTTACTTTGACGGCAATCCACCGCCGTCGATCCTGCAGGTGCCGGGCGCCAGGGATGTCGCGGTGGAGTTTACCTCGTTGTCGAAAACCTACTCCATGCCCGGTTGGCGCATGGGTTTTGCCACCGGCAACCGGCGCCTGGTGGCCGCCCTGACCCGGATCAAGTCATATCTGGACTATGGCGCTTTTACGCCGATCCAGGTTGCCGCCTGTGCCGCCCTGAACGGTCCCCAGGATATTATCGACGACGTCCGCGAATTGTATCGCAGCCGCAGGGATGTGCTGATCCAGGGCCTTGGCGCCGCCGGCTGGACGGTTCCATCGCCACAGGCCACTATGTTCGCCTGGGCGCCATTGCCTGAAGGTTTTGCGCATTTGGGTTCGTTGGCTTTTTCCAAATTGCTGTTGGATAAGGCCAATGTGGCGGTCTCTCCCGGCATCGGTTTCGGCGAATACGGCGACGGCTTCGTCCGCATAGCCTTGGTGGAGAACGAACATCGTACTCGCCAGGCCATTCGAAACATCAGACGCTTTTTGCAGGAATACAAAGACATGGACATCGCGGATGTTAGCGCGGACAACAATGCGGCGGCGGCCCAATGAGCCGTACCGATAACGGGCCTTTGCGCCTGGGAGTTGCCGGATTGGGCACGGTCGGGGGCGGCGTTATCCGTCTGGTTACGGCGCAGGCCGATTTACTGGCGGCCCGGTGCGGTCGCCCGGTCCAGGTCACGGCCGTCTCTGCCCGGGATAGAAACCGTGATCGCGGTCTGGATTTGAGCCCGTACACTTGGCATGACGACCCGGTTGCCCTGGCCGGCAGCGATGATATTGACGTATTGGTGGAACTGATCGGCGGTGATGATGGTCCGGCCAAGGACGCTGTAGATACGGCGATCGCCGCCGGCAAGGATGTAGTTACAGCCAACAAGGCCTTGATCGCCCATCACGGCACGGCCCTGGCAACGGCGGCCGAAGCCCGCGGTGTGGCGCTGAATTTCGAGGCGGCCGTGGCGGGAGGCATTCCCATCGTAAAGGCGATGCGGGAAGGCCTGGCTGGAAACAGCTTTTCCCGCGTCTATGGTATTTTGAACGGCACTTGTAATTATATCCTCTCCGCCATGCGGGACAGCGGCAGGGATTTTGCCGATGTTCTGGACGAGGCCCAGGCCCTTGGCTATGCCGAGGCCGACCCGGCGTTCGATGTGGACGGCGTGGATGCGGCGCACAAGTTAGCGATCCTGACCAGCCTGGCTTTTGGTTGCCCCGTCAATCTGGACGCGGTGCATATCGAGGGCATTCGCCATGTCTCCGCCATCGATATCGAATTCGCCACGGAACTAGGCTATCGCATCAAGCTTTTGGGCATCGCGCGGCTGACCGATCATGGCGTGGAGCAACGGGTGCATCCCTGCATGGTGGCCGAGGCATCGGCCATTGCCCAGGTGGGCGGGGTTTTCAATGCCGTTGTGGCCGAGGGTAATTTTGTCGACCGGGTGGTGTTCGAAGGTCGCGGCGCCGGCGAAGGACCAACCGCCTCCGCCGTCATCGGCGACGTGGTGGATGTCGCGCGCGGAATTCGATTGCCGGCATTCTCTGTCGCGGCCAAGGACTTGAATGCGATTGATCCGGCCCCCATGGACCGCCACACCGGGCCTTATTATGTACGGCTGTCGGTGTTGGATGTACCGGGTGTCATTGCCGACATATCAGCCATTCTGCGGGACCAGCAACTGTCCATCGGGTCCATGTTGCAGCGCGGCCGCGATCCGGGCGAACCGGTGCCGGTGGTGCTGATTACCCACGAGAGCGAAGAAGCCGCCCTGGCCAGGGCGATGGCGCAGATCAGCGCATTGGACTCAGTGGTCGAGGAACCAAAGATCATCCGTATCGAATCGCTATAGCCTTACTGCGGTTTCGCTACAGTTTCAGCGTAGTTTCGCTACAATCATCAGTACATAGAATCACTAGGGGCGCGTTATGGCCGAAAAAATCAATCTGGACCGCAATCTCACTATTGAAGCCGTGCGGGTGACCGAGGCCGCCGCCATCGCGGCCGCGGAAACCATGGGCCGGGGTGATGAAAAAGTCGCCGACCAGGCCGCCGTGGATGCCATGCGCACCGCCCTCAATCGTCTCCACATGGCCGGTACCGTGGTGATCGGGGAAGGGGAGCGCGACGAAGCGCCCATGTTGTTTATTGGTGAGGAAGTCGGCACGGGCGACGGACCAAAGATTGATATCGCTCTAGATCCCCTGGAAGGGACCACCATCACCGCCAAGGGCATGCCCAATGGCCTGGCTGTTCTGGCCCTGTCCGAAGCGGGCGGTCTGTTGAACGCACCGGATGTGTATATGGACAAAATCGCGGCTGGACCCGGTGTTCCCGTGGGCGCCATCGATTTAGATAATTCGGCCGCCGAAAATATCAATAATGTGGCCAAGGCCGTGGGCAAGAACCCCAAGGACGTTGTCGCCTGTATCCTGGATCGGCCCCGCCATGGCGAACTGATCAACAGCGTGCGCGAGGCCGGCGCCCGTATCGTGCTGATCGGCGACGGCGATGTGGCGGGCGTCATGGCCACCGCGATGCCCGAGATCTGGCCGGCGGCGCTGTAGAAGAGAATGACGGGGTGGTCCTGCGACAGGGTGCCGGGCGTGGCCTTGTTGAACACCCACGGCGAGCCAACGTGTCGGTTGCATTTGTCGGACGGCGCGGCGTTGAACTCCATCGGGAACCAACCGGCCGAGCGCGCCTCCACCGCCGTCAGTGGCTG
>JABIRL010000087.1 GCA_018667855.1 Rhodospirillaceae bacterium | reverse complement strand
GCGTCTTGCTGGCAACCAATCTTTTGACCGCCTCGTTATATGCGGATGCCAGGGTGGTGCCGGATGGGGCGGAAACGGCCCGGCGCCTGGTCAAGGTACTGCCCGGTTTGAAGCCGGCCACGGTGCGCGAGCGCCTAGCCACGGGCCGCGCCTTCGTCTGGTTGAAGCGAAACCTGACACCGTTGCAGCAGCGGGCGGTCAATGACCTGGGCATCCCCGGTCTGCATTTCCGTGACGAGCAACGCCGCCTTTACCCCCACGGCGCTTTGGAATCGCATGTCCTTGGTTTTACGGATGTGGATGGCAAAGGCATCTCGGGCATCGAAAAATATTTCGACACCGACATGCGGGAACGCGGCCCGCAAGGTCAGGCCTTGCAGTTGGCCCTTGATGCCCGTGTCCAGCATGTCCTGCGGGATGAATTGGTCGCGGCAATGGTCAGGTTTCGGGCTGCCGGCGCCGCCGGACTGGTTATGGACGCCGATACAGGCGAAATTCTGGCCCTGACCTCGCTGCCCGATTTCGACCCGAACCATCCAACGGCCGCACCTGTCCTGTCCCGGTTCAACCGCGCCACCAAGGGTGTCTATGAACTTGGCTCGGTCTTCAAGGTGTTGACCGTGGCCATGGCTCTCGATAGCGGCGCCACGAAACTGCGTGGTGGCTATGATGCGACCAAGCCGATCCGGGTGGCGCGGTTTACCATTCGCGACAGCCACGCCAAGAAGCGTTGGTTGTCGGTGCCGGAAATTCTGATCTATTCCTCCAACATCGGTGCCGCCAAGATGGCCTTGGACGTGGGCCGTGATGGCCAACGCAAATACTTGGATCGTTTCGGCCTGCTGGGTCGGCCCACTTTGGAACTGCCTGAGGTCGGCACCCCCATCATCCCCGCCAACTGGGGTGATATTTCCACCATGACCGCTTCCTATGGGCATGGATTGGCGGTATCGCCGGTACAATTCGCTTCCGCCTTCGCGGCCATGGTCAATGGCGGCGTGCTCATGCCCGCGACCCTGGTCAAACGCAAGCCCGGCCGGCGGACGCTGGGTGTCCAGGTGATCAGTACGCGGACCTCCGACCAGTTGCGCCGCCTGCTGCGCGCCGTGGTCGAAAAAGGCACGGGTAGGCAGGCACGGGCGCCGGGATACTTGATCGGCGGCAAAACCGGAACGGCGGAAAAGGCCAGCGGTGGCGGCTATCGCAGCACGGCCTTGATTTCCTCTTTCATCGCGGCGTTTCCCATGACCGCGCCGAAATACATTGTCTATTTACTGCTGGATGAACCCCAGGGTGATGCCGAGACCCATGGCTATGCCACGGCCGGTTGGACGGCGGCGCCCCTGGTTGGCCGTGTCGTTAGCCGGATCGCGCCGATCCTCGGTGTGCAGCCCCTGGATGATGCGGCCGCGCCGATCAAGCGCGCCATGGCGATGCCGCTTTTCAGCCGGAAGCGTCGCAGTGCGGTTAATTGACCTCATGGAGGGGAATGTGAGCCAGTTGGCGGATAGGGAGATTGTTGGGCTGACGGCGGACAGCCGCCTGGTCGAGCCCGGCTATCTATTCGCCGCCCTGCCCAGCAGTGATAGCAATAGCGCCCTGAACGGCGCCGACTTCGTGGCGGAAGCGGTGCGCCGTGGCGCCGCCGCCGTATTGGGCCCGCCGGGTCTGCCAGCCGCTCTGAAAGCCCCCATCGATGTGGCCGTCATCGAGGATCCCGAACCGCGCCGCCGCCTTTCGCTTCTGGCGGCGCGCTTTTTTGGCGCCCAGCCCCGGGTGGTCGCGGCGGTCACGGGGACGTCAGGGAAAAGCTCTATCGTCGATTTCGTCCGCCAGATCTGGACCGCCCTGGGCCGCAATGGCGCTAGCTTGGGCACCTTGGGCGTCAATTCGGCGCCGGTGCGGCGCGAACTGGCCCATACCACGCCGGACCCGGTCGTATTGCATCAGGCCCTGGCTGATTTGGCTGCCGCCGGCGTGGATCATCTGGCTTTGGAAGCCTCCAGCCATGGCCTCGAACAACAGCGCCTGGACGGGGTCGCGGTGCGGGCGGCGGCTTTCACAAATCTATCCCGCGATCATCTGGATTATCACGCGGATGAAGAGGCTTATTTTTTGGCCAAGCTACGCCTGTTCGAGGTTGTCATGGCGCCGGGCGGCACGGCTGTCCTGCCCAGCGCCTCCGATTTGACGGATCGCCTGTCCGCCGTTTGCCGGGCCAGGGGCCACGATGTCCTGACGTTCGGCGCGGGGGGCGATGTTGATCTCCTGCGGCGTGATGTACGGCCGGATGGCCAACAACTGAAAATCTCCGCCATGGGCCGGCAGGCGGAAATTGAGCTGCCGTTGATCGGCGCCTTTCAGGCCGAGAATGTGCTTTGCGCCATCGCTCTTGTCATTGCCTGTGGCGAGACGGCGACCGCGGTCCTTGGCGCGGCCGGGCACCTGACGGGCGTGCCGGGCCGCATGCAGTCAACCGGCGGTGGTGTTTATGTGGATTATGCCCACAAGCCCGAAGCCCTGCGCGCCGCGATCACGGCCTTGCGGCCTCATGCCAAGGGTCAATTGTTCGTCGTGTTCGGTTGCGGCGGGGATCGGGACCGGGGCAAACGGGTTCAAATGGGTCAAATCGCGGCCGCGCTGGCGGACCAGGTGGTGGTTACGGACGACAACCCGCGTGGCGAGGATCCGAACCAAATCCGAGCCGAGATCATGGCCGGTTGTCCAGCTGCGGTGGAAATCGGCGACCGCCGCGCCGCCATCGCCACGGCCATCGGCTGGTTGGGCGCTGATGATGTTCTGCTTATCGCGGGGAAGGGTCACGAAACCGGCCAGCGGGTTGGCGATGTTACCCATCCCTTTGATGACATGGATGTGGCGCGGGTGATATTGCGGGGGGAGGAAGGTCCATGACCGATACCGTTCTCTGGCAAGCCGCCGATGCCGCCGCCGCCACCAATGGCCGGGCATCTAGCGATTGGCAGGCCGCCGGCGTTTCCATCGACAGCCGCACAACCCAACCCGGCGATCTGTTCGTGGCGATCCAGGGCCCTAATTTTGATGGTCACCGCTTCGTGGCCGATGCCCTGGCCCGTGGCGCGGTCGCGGCCATGGTCAGCGAACGGCCCGACAATTTGGCCGCCGACACGCCGCTGCTACGCGTGGCCGACACCCTGACGGGACTGGAGGCCCTGGGCCGGGCCGCCCGGGATCGATGCAATGCGCGGATCGCGGCCGTGACGGGCAGCGTCGGCAAGACGGGAACCAAGGAAGCGCTGGCGCTTGCCCTGGCGCGCGGCGCCCTCACGCACGCCTCCCAAGGCAACCTGAATAATCACTGGGGCGCGCCGCTCAGTCTGGCCCGGATGCCTGCCGCCTCGACCTATGGTGTGTTTGAATTGGGCATGAACCATGCGGGCGAAATTGCCCCCCTCAGCCGCATGGTCCGTCCGCACGTGGCCATCATCACCAATGTGGAGCCGGTGCATCTGGAATTCTTTTCATCACTCAGTCAGATCGCCGATGCCAAGGCGGAAATCTTTGCTGGTCTGGAACCGGGCGGCGTGGCGATCCTGAACCGCGACAATGCCCACTTCGCCCATTTGGAGGCAGCCGCGAAGACGGCCGGCGTGGGCCGCGTTATCTCGTTCGGCGCCCATGACAGGGCCGATGCGCGATTGATCGGTCTGGCCCAGCACCCCACCTGCAACTGTATTTCCGCCGATATCGATGGACAGGCGGTAACTTACAAGGTCGGTGCGCCGGGCCGGCATTGGGCCATCAACAGTCTGGCGGTACTGGCCGCAGTGCGGGCCCTGGACGCTGATCTTGGTTTGGCTGCCCTTGCCATGGCCGAAGTCTCCGCGCCAAAGGGACGGGGCGAACGCCACCGTATCGAACTGGCTGACGGCAGTTTGTTAATTATCGACGAGAGTTACAACGCCTCTCCCGTTGCCATGGCCGCCGCCATCGAAACCTTGGGTGCGGTCGAAGTTGAAACATTAGGGCGGCGTATAGCGGTGTTGGGCGACATGCTTGAGATGGGCCCAACTGCGCCGGAACTCCACGCGAAATTGGCTCCCGCCCTGAAAGCCGCCGGGGTTGATCAGGTGCTGGCCTGCGGCCCCCATATGGCGGGGTTGTATGATGCTCTACCGAAACACATGCGCGGCGGCTACGAGGCGACATCGGCGCTGTTGTTGCCTCGGGTAGTGTCCGCCGTTCAGGCCGGTGACACCGTATTGGTCAAAGGCTCCCTCGGTCTGGATATGGCGCCCATCGTGCAGGCCTTGCGTGATCTGGGCCCGGAATCCGACGCTTCCACTGCGGCGGCACAGGGGTAGGGGGCGGTCATGCTTTTCAATTTGCTCTATCCCCTGGCGGAAGATTTTAGGATTTTCAATCTGTTCCGTTATCTCACTTTCCGCACCGGCGCGGCGGTGATGACCGCTTTGATCATCAGCTTCATTGTCGGCCCGCCGCTGATCCGATGGTTGCGCAGCAAGCAGGGCCGGGGCCAGCCAATCCGCGACGACGG
The DNA here is from genome assembly GCA_018667855.1 of Rhodospirillaceae bacterium. Classification (GTDB taxonomy): domain Bacteria; phylum Pseudomonadota; class Alphaproteobacteria. The sequence goes on along the minus strand of JABIRL010000087.1, from coordinate 17,088 downwards.
ACCGCAGCGGCACATCGTGGCCAAGCAGGGGACCCCCACCATGGGCGGTTTCATGATCCTGCTGGCCTTGTCGGTTTCCACGCTGTTATGGGCCGATTTGTCCAATCGCTTTGTCTGGGCCGTACTGTTGGTTACCGCCGGGTTTGGTCTGATCGGGTTCGCCGATGATTATCTGAAGGTCACCCAGGCCAACGTCCGTGGCCTGCCCGGAAAGCTGAAGCTGGTCTTGGAAATTATTGTCGCCGTGCTGGCCGCGATCTGGATTATGTCATTTCAACCGGACGCAATGGCCACCCATCTGGCGGTGCCCTTCGCCAAGGAGCTGTTGCTTAATCTGGGAATATTTTTCATCCCCTTCGCCGCCCTTGTTATGGTGGGATCGTCCAATGCCGTCAACCTGACCGATGGTCTGGATGGTCTGGCCATCGGTCCGTTGATCATCGCCGCCTCCGCCTTCGCGTTGATCGCCTATTTGACCGGCAACATTGTCTTCGCCTCGTATCTGCAGCTGCACGCGGTGCCGGGCGCCGGTGAACTGGCGGTCTATTGCGGCGCCCTGGTCGGCGCGGGCCTGGGTTTTTTGTGGTTCAACGCGCCGCCGGCCATGGTTTTCATGGGCGACACGGGCAGCTTGTCCCTGGGCGGCGGACTGGGCGCCGTCGCCGTGGTGACCAAGCATGAACTGGTGCTGGCCGTGATCGGCGGATTGTTCGTGTTGGAGACGGTCTCGGTCATCGTGCAGGTGGCCTCCTTCAAGATGACGGGACGGCGGGTTTTTCGCATGGCGCCCCTGCATCATCACTATGAACAAAAAGGCTGGGCGGAGCCCACCATCGTCATCCGTTTCTGGATTATCGCCGTCATTTTGGCCCTGGTCGGCCTGGCCACATTGAAGTTGCGCTGATCATGATCCCGATCACCACATATCAGGACAAAACGGTGGCCGTATTCGGCCTTGGCCGAACGGGCCTGTCCGCCGTCCGGGCCCTGGTCGCGGGCGGGGCAGAGGTGCTGGTCTGGGACGATGATCCGAACCGGCGTTCGGACGCGGTCAAGCTTGGTGCCACCACCTCGGCGCCGACGATGGAAACCTGGAAAGGTATCGCCGCCTTGATCCTGAGCCCGGGCGTGCCTCTGACCCATCCCGCACCGCATCCGGTGGTCGGCCTGGCCAATCGGCTGGGGGCGGAGATCCTGGGCGATGTGGAACTGTTTGCCCGCAGCCGGCCCCGCGCACCGGTGGTCGCCATCACCGGCACCAACGGCAAATCCACCACCACCTCCCTGCTGGCGCATATCCTGTCGACGGCGGGACGAAAGGTGGAAGCAGGGGCCAATCTTGGCCGCCCGGTGTTGGATTTCGACGTTCTTGGGGTGGGCGATGCCTACGTTCTGGAATTATCCTCCTACCAGATAGATCAGACCACCGGGTTGAAGCCCGATGTGGTGGCTTTGTTGAATATCAGCCCCGACCATCTGGACCGCCACGGCGGCATGGACGGCTATATCGCGGCCAAATACCGATTGCTGGAGATGGCCGGCCCGGACGCCACACTGGTGATCGGCAGCGATGACGATCATGCGGGCCGGATCTGCCGGGATCTGACGGCAAAGGGCCGCCGGGTCATCGAAATTGCCGTGGGTCGGGCGGTTGCCAGCGGCCTCTTCGTCAAGGATGGCCAATTATTCCACCCCGGCTTGACCGCGCCACTGGCTGATCTGAACGGTATGGATACCCTGCGCGGCGGCCATAACTGGCAGAATGCTGCTGCCGCCTTCGCCATGGCCGGGGCGTTGGGTTTGACGGCGGACGAAATCGCGCCCGCCCTGGCAAGCTATCCCGGGCTGCCGCACCGTATGGAAGTCGTGGCGCGCCTGGACAATGTCCTTTTCGTCAATGACAGCAAGGCGACCAATGCCGAGGCCGCGGCTCATGCGCTCGCGGCCTATGAAAACATCCACTGGATTGCCGGCGGCGTGGCCAAACAGGGCGGTATCACCGGCATTGCGGCGCATTTTCCCAGGATTACCCACGCCTATCTGATTGGCGAGGCGGCGCAGTCTTTCGCCCAGACCTTGAGCGGGAAGTTGGAGCATGAAATCTGCTCCGATCTGGCGACCGCCGTGCATGCGGCCCATGACCGGGCGGCAGTCACAGGTGGCGTTGTTTTGCTGTCACCAGCCTGCGCCAGTTTTGATCAGTTCGCCAGTTTCGAGGAACGCGGTGACGTCTTCCGTGCCCTGGCCCAAGACATCGCCAAGAAGGGCGACGGCAACGGACATAATGGCTATCCGCGACAGGCGGCGGGAGGTGCATGGTGATCTCCTTCGCCCGTACGGATACCTCTCTGGTCGGCCGCTGGTGGTGGACCGTCGACCGCTGGACCCTGTTGGCCGTGGCCTTGTTGATCGCTATCGGCACGCTGCTGACCCTGGCCGCCAGCCCGGCGGTGGCGGAGAAATTGAATCTGCAAAGCCAGCATTTCGTTCTGCGCCAGATGATTTTTCTGCCCATGGCCATGGCGGTGATGTTCGTGGTCTCGTTGATGAGCCCGCGCGGCGTGCGCCGCATCTCGGCCGCCGGCCTTGTCATCAGCCTGCTGCTGGTGGTGGCGACATTGTTCCTCGGCGCGGAAATAAAGGGCGCGACCCGTTGGCTGCAATTCGCGGGGCTGTCCCTGCAGCCGTCGGAGTTCGTTAAACCCTGTTTTGCGGTTGTTGCCGCCTGGATTCTGGCGGAACAGCGCCAGCGTGAAGGGATGGCGGGCGCCTTGATTTGCTGCGCGCTGTTTGCCCTGGTTGTCTGGCTGCTGGTTTCCCAGCCCGACTTCGGCATGACAGCGGTGGTCGCCGCAGTCTGGTTCGGCCAATGTTTCATCGCCGGTCTGTCCATGCTGTGGGTCGGTTTGCTGGCCGGCCTGGGTCTTATCGGCGCAATCCTGGCCTATGCCACCATTCCCCACGTGGCCAGTCGTATCGACCGCTTTCTGGATCCGGCCAGCGGGGATTCCTATCAGATCGACCGGGCCCTGGACGCCTTTGGCCAGGGTGGTCTGCTGGGCCGGGGACCGGGCGAAGGCATGGTCAAACGGGTGCTGCCCGATGCCCATACGGATTTTATATTTTCGGTTGCCGGCGAGGAATTCGGGTTGATTGCCTGCCTGATCATCGTTGCCCTGTTCGGCTTTATCACCCTGCGCGGATTTGCCCGGTTGCTGCGGGAAGAAGACCTGTTCGTCCTGTTGGCCGCCGCCGGTCTGCTGACCCAATTCGGTCTGCAGGCAATCATCAACATCGGCGTCAACGTCAACCTGTTGCCGACCAAGGGGATGACGTTGCCGTTCATCTCCTATGGCGGCTCCTCCATGCTGGCGTTGGCCTTGGCCATGGGCATGGTGCTGGCACTGACCCGTCGGCGACCCAACCTTGGGGGGCTGCCATGAACCCGCAGGGCACAGGTTCGATCATGCTGGCGGCCGGCGGCACGGGCGGTCATGTTTTTCCGGCCCAGGCCCTGGCGGCGGAATTGGACCGGCGCGGCCGGGCGGTTGATATCGTGACGGATCGGCGCGGCGATGATTATTCCGAGCGTTTCCCGGGCCAGACCATTCACCGCATCGCCGCTGCCACCCCATCGGGACAAAGCTTCCTGGGCAAGATCCTGGCGGCGGCCCGCATCGCCCAGGGTACTTTACAAGCCCGGCGTCTGATCCGGCGTGTCGATCCGGCCGCGGTGGTCGGCTTCGGCGGCTATCCGGCCCTGCCCACCATGCTGGCCGCGATTACCCTGTCGGTGCCGCGCATGGTGCATGAACAGAACGCGGTTCTGGGCCGGGTCAACAGGTTGATCGCGTCGCGGGTTCATGCCATCGCGACATCTTTCCCATCCACCAAGGCCTTGCCGGCGGACGGGCATCAGAGGCAGTTGATGACAGGCAACCCGGTTCGTGACGAGGTTCTGGCCCTGGCGGCACAGCCGTACGAAGCATCGCGCGGCGACCAGCCCTTCCATCTTTTGATCTTCGGCGGCAGCCAAGGCACGGCCAGCTTCTCGGATGTTATTCCCCAAGCATTGCTGACCTTGGCGCCGGAACAACGGCGACGGTTGCGCGTGGTGCAGCAATGCCGCACGGAAGATCTTGATCAGGTGCGCCGGTGCTACGAGGGGGCTGACATTGCAGCCGAGACAGCAACATTCTTCACTGATCTGCCGGCCCGCATGGCCGCTGCTCACCTGGTCATAGCCCGCAGCGGCGCGGGTACGGTCAGCGAACTTGCCGCCATTGGCCGGCCCGGCGTCTTGGTTCCTTACCCCTATGCCACGGACGATCATCAGACCCGCAACGCCGAAGTATTGGACGCTGTCGGCGGCGCCTGGCTGCTGCCGGAAGACGAGTTGAAAGTGGAATACCTGACCGGGTTGCTGGCCAAACTGATGGTGGAACCCGATCTGCTGATCGATGCCGCGCGGGCGGCGCTGGGCCGGGCGCAAACCAATGCGGCCCAACTGTTGGCCGACGCCGTGCTGGACCTGGCCGCCAACGAACCGGGCGGGAGGGCCGCGGCATGAGAACCCTGCCCCTGGATTTCGGGACCATCCATTTTGTCGGCATTGGCGGCATCGGCATGAGCGGCATTGCCGAAGTCATGCATAATCTGGGCTATCAGGTGCAGGGTAGTGATCAGGCTGAAGGCGCCAATGTGATCCGCCTGCGGGACCTGGGCGTTAAGACCATGGTTGGTCACGCCGGGGATAACCTGGGCGAGGCGCAGGTCGTTGTCATCTCCTCGGCCGTGAAAGCGGACAACGCGGAAGTCGTGGCGGCGCGGGAGGCGATGATCCCCGTGGTTCGCCGGGCCGAAATGCTGGCCGAATTAATGCGCCTGAAATGGGCCATTGCCGTGGGCGGCACCCATGGCAAGACCACCACCACATCCATGGTCGCGGCGATACTGGATCATGCCGATTATGACCCGACCGTGATCAACGGCGGCATCATCAACGCTTATGGCACCAATGCCCGCCTGGGCGCCGGAGATTGGATGGTGGTGGAAGCGGATGAAAGCGACGGCAGTTTCACGAAGCTGCCCGCGACCATCGCCGTCGTCACGAACATGAATCCCGAACATCTGGATTTTTACGGCGATTTCGAGGCGGAGCGCGCGGCCTTTCAGACCTTTGTCGAGAATCTGCCGTTTTACGGCTGTGCCGTGATGTGTCTGGACCACCCGGAAGTCCAGGCCCTTGTAGGCCGCATCTCCGACCGGCGTGTGGTGACTTATGGTTTTTCGCCCCAGGCCGCCGTGCGCGCCACCAATCTCGCCTCAACGCCCACGGGCATGGCGTTTGATGTGGAGGTGGTCGACCGGGCCAGTGACCAATCCCGCCTGGTCAAGGGGTTCCATCTGCCAATGCACGGGGAACATAATGTCCTGAACGCCCTGGCGGCCATTGCGGTTGGTCAGGAAATGAAGATCGCCGATAGCCGCATCCAAGCAGCGTTGGCGGCTTTCGCGGGCGTCAAGCGCCGCTTTACCAAGACGGGCGAGGCGGGCGGTATCACCGTGATCGATGATTACGGCCACCACCCGGTGGAGATCGCCGCCGTGTTGCAGGCCGCGCGCGCAGCCACCGCCGGCCGTATCATCGCCGTCGTCCAACCCCATCGCTATACCCGCCTGCGGGATCTGTTCGAGGATTTTTGCACCTGTTTCAATGATGCGGACACTGTCATCGTGGCCCCCGTGCATGCGGCCGGTGAGACGGCGATTGAAGGCATTGACCGGGACGCCATGGTGCAGGGGCTGATGGCGCGGGGCCATCGCCGGGTGCTGGCGCTGGGAGCGCCGGAAGATCTACCCGCCGTGATCGCGGGCGAGGCTGTGTCCGGTGACATGGTCGTCTGCCTCGGCGCGGGTACCATCACCGCCTGGGCCAATGCCCTGCCGGAACAACTCGCCCCCCTGGTGCCCGGGCCCAAGCTTGTGGGCGGCGCGCCATGATGACAGCCCACAAACATGATCGGAGTTTGCTGTCGCGCCTGCCCGTGGTGCGGGGCCGGTATGTGGAAAATGTGGATCTGTCGGGCTGCACCTGGTTTCGGGTCGGTGGGCCGGCCGATGTTGTCTACCGTCCCGCCGACGCCGGCGATTTGGCGGCCTTCCTGAAACAATGCCCCCAGGAAATACCCCGCACGGTGCTGGGGCTCGGCTCCAACCTATTGATCCGGGATGGCGGCGTGCGCGGCGTGGTGATCCGGCTGGACCGTGCATTTAACCAGATCGAAATCGACGGCGACTATGTCACCGTCGGGGCCGGCGTGCTGGACGTCAATCTGGCCCGCGTTTGCCGCGATGGCGGTCTGGTCGGCTTTGAATTCATGCGCGGCATTCCCGGCACGGTCGGCGGCGGTTTGCGCATGAACGGCGGGGCCTATGGCCGCGCGTTCCGGGACGTGCTGGTCTGGGCGGAAGTGGTTGACGGCGCGGGCATCATGCACCGGGCCGTGCTGGATGAATTGGATTTGAGCTACCGCCATTGCGGCGCGCCGGAAGACTGGATTTTCACCGCCGCGCAGTTCAGGGGCAAACAGGGCGGCCAGGATGAGATCACGGCCCGCATGCGCGAGGTCAGCCAGGCCCGTAAGGAAAGCCAGCCGGTCAACACCCGAACGGGTGGCAGCACTTTCAAGAACCCCGACAGCGATAACCCTGATAGCCCCAAGGCCTGGGAACTGATCGACAGGGCGGGCTGCCGCGGTCTGGTGCGCGGTGGGGCAATGGTCTCGGAGTTGCATTGCAATTTCTTGATCAATATGGGTGATGCCACCGCCGCCGATCTGGAAGCCCTGGGCGAAGAGGTGCGGCGCCGGGTCGAGGCTGATAGCGGCATCATGCTGCAGTGGGAAATTCGCCGCATCGGCGAACATGGGCCTGACGGCGCCCTTACCTCTATTGCGGAGGTGGCGCCATGAGCAGTCATGTTGGGGTTTTGATGGGCGGTTGGTCGGCCGAGCGCGAAGTCTCTCTGACATCCGGTGGCGCCTGCGCCCTGGCCTTGCGCGATGCCGGCTACCGGGTCAGCGAAATCGATGTGGACGGAGGCCTGACGGAACGCCTCGCGGAACTAAAGCTGGATGTCGCGTTCAACGCCCTGCATGGCCGCTGGGGCGAAGATGGTTGCGTGCAAGGGCTGTTGGAGCTGATGGCCCTGCCCTATACCCATTCCGGCGTGCGTGCCTCGGCCGTGGCCATGCATAAACCGTCATCGTTGGAAGTCTTCCGCGCCCACGGCATTCCCTGCGCCGAGAGCTGTCTGACGAGTGCCGATGCAGTCAACCTGAAAGACCCGATGGAACGGCCTTATGTGGTCAAGCCGCCGTCGGAGGGTTCCACCTTTGGCGTTCGCATCGTGCAGCCTGGTGATAACAATCAGCCCATCGGAGCCGATTGGCATTTCGGCGATGAGGTTCTGGCGGAACGCTATATACCGGGTCGGGAATTGACAGTGGCGGTGATGGACGGCCGCGCCCTTGGTGTCACGGACATCCGTACCGACGATGGATTCTATGATTACGACGCCAAATATTCTGCGGGTGGTTCCCGCCATATCGTACCGGCGCCGATCCACGAGGATATTTACGCCCAGGCCATGGATCTGTCGGAGCGGGCGCACAAAGCATTGGGCTGCCGCGGCGTCAGCCGGACCGATTTCCGTTATGACGATACGGATGGCGAACCGGGTCAGCTTTACATGCTGGAGATCAACACCCAACCGGGCATGACGCCGACCTCGTTGGTGCCCGAACTGGCTGCCTATTGCGATATCGATTTCACAGCCTTGGTGCGCTGGATGGTGGAGGACGCCGGATGCGCGCGCTGAAGGTCTTTCAGAAGCCGGTTGATGTCCCGGCGAGCAAACGCCGGCGCACAGCCCGGCCGTCGGTCCGCCGCCGGCGCATGATTGCGTTTGGTTTAATCGCCATGGTCGCTCTGGGCGCGGGCCTCGGTGCCTGGAAAGTCAAGGAGAGCGGCGTTATTGGGGTGGCCCTGAATAGGGTCCACCTGGCGGTATCGGAATTCAGCCAAGATCAGGTCGTCGCGGCGGGCCTGACCGTACAGCATATCTTTGTCACCGGCCGGGGTGAAACCGGCAAGGCAGAGGTGTTGGACGCGGTCGGCGTGGAAAGCGGCCAGTCGATCCTCGATTTCGATCCGGCGCTGGCGCGTCGGCGGTTGCTTGATCTGGGCTGGGTAAAAACGGCCCGTGTTGAACGGCGCCTGCCGGACACCATCGTCGTGCGTCTGCACGAACGAAAGGCGCTCGCCTTATGGCAGCACAAGGGTCGTCATGTCTTGATCGATCGCGGCGGCAAGCCGATCACCCGGCACAATCTGGATCGTTTTGCCCATCTGCCTGTCGTGGTGGGGCAGGCGGCACCATTGGTCGCCGCCGATCTGATCGACATGCTGTCCCGCAAACCGGCGCTGTTCGCTCAGGTGCAGGCTGCCGTACGAATAGGTGATCGGCGCTGGGACGTACGCCTGAAAAACGGCATCAAGGTGCATCTGCCGGAGGTTGACGCCTACGCTGCCTGGATTCGTCTGGCTGAGCTGGCGGCCGAACAACGCATTTTCGACCGCGACGTCGCTGCCATCGACCTGCGCCTGCCGGATCGCCTGGTGCTGCGGCTGACGCCGGAAGCGGCAGCGAAGAAAAACAAGAACGGGAAGGATACTTAAATGGCTCTGGGCAGGAATGGCTTGGTCACCGCCTTGGACATTGGCAGCACCAAGGTCTGCTGTTTTATCGGCCGCCCGGAAAACACTGGCGGCCGCGGCGGCGGCATGCGGGTGATCGGTATCGGTCACCAGGTTGCGATGGGCATGCGCGCGGGCACCGTGGTGGATATTGACGCGGCGGAGGAGGCGGTGCGCGGGGCGGTGGATCAGGCCGAACGCATGGCTAAGGAACAAGTCCAGCAGGTGCTGCTGAGTTTTTCCGGTGGCCGGCCGGTCTCGCGCCTGATCGATGTTGAGACCGATATCGCCGGCCATGAAATCGGCGAACGGGATCTAAAGCGCGCCCTGGCCCAGGCCCATCTGCTGGCCCGGCGCAGTGCCGAGGGACGGGAAATCCTGAACGTCATTCCCGCCGGCTATTGCATTGACGGCACACCCGGTTTTCGCGAGCCTCGCGGCATGTACGGCTCCCGCTTGGGCCTGCGGTTGCATGTGGTCTCGGCCGAGGTCGGTCCGCTGCGAAATCTGAAGCTGCTGGCGGAACGCTGCCATCTGGATATTTCCGCCCTGGTGGTCGCGCCTTATGCGTCGGGCATGTCGACCCTGGTCGAGGATGAAATTGACCTGGGCGTGACCTTGATCGATCTGGGCGGCGGCACCACCGACGTTGCCGTATTTTACGACGGCCACATGGTCCACACGGATCAGGTGCCGGTTGGCGGTAATCACGTAACGAACGATATCGCCCGCGGTCTTTCAACATCTGCGGCCCATGCGGAGCGATTGAAAACACTGCACGGCAGCGCCGTCGCCGGACCTGATGATGAACACGCCATGGTCAGCGTGCCGCGGGTCGGTGAAAGCGGCGCCGATGCCATGCAGCAGATCCCGCGCTCCATGCTGATCGGAATTATTCAGCCAAGGATTGAAGAAACCCTGGAACTGGTGCGCGACCGCTTGCAGGCGTCGGGCCTGGCCCGAACAGCCGGCCGGCGCGCTGTGTTGACGGGCGGCGGCGCCTTGTTGACCGGGGTGCGGGAACATGCCGCCCGCGTGCTGGACAAACAGGTCCGGGTCGGCCGTCCGTTAGGCGTACACGGTCTGGCCGAGGCTACCGAGGGACCGGCATTCGCCGCCGCCGCCGGCCTGTTGGCCTACCTCGACCGGGGCGCGGGACAGGGAACCATGGAAACCATGGTCGAGGAGTCTTTGGGCGACGGGCGCTTTCAACGTCTGGGTCGCTGGTTCAAGGAGAATTTCTAGTTATGGCAATCAAATCGTTCAAACAATTCCAATCCACACCAACCAACCCCAACCAAACGGCGCAATGTTCCACTGTGCACCGGAGCCGATAGGTAAAGGAGACCTAATCATGACCATCAACCTAAATGCCCCGCAAATGACAGAGCTGAAGCCCCGCATCGTGGTAATCGGCGTTGGCGGAGCGGGCGGCAATGCCGTCAACAATATGATCTCCTCCGGCTTGGAAGGGGTGGAGTTCATCGTTGCAAACACGGACTCGCAAGCCCTGGCGCAAAGCACCGCGGACCGGCGTATCCAGCTGGGCGCCGGCATCACCCAAGGGCTGGGCTGCGGTGCCCGGCCCGATGTCGGCCGCGCGGCGGCGGAAGAGGCGATTGACCAAATTCTTGATCATATGACCGGCACCCATATGGCCTTTATCACCGCCGGCATGGGCGGCGGCACGGGCACCGGCGGCGCGCCGGTGATCGCCGAGGCCCTGCGTAACCAGGGGATACTGACGGTCGGCGTTGTGACCAAGCCGTTCCAGTTTGAAGGTGGGCAGCGTTTACTGTCGGCGGAACGGGGCATCGAAGAGTTGCAGACCTTTGTTGACACCCTGATCGTCATTCCGAACCAGAATTTGTTCCGCATCGCCAATGAAAAGACCACCTTTGCCGATGCATTCTCCATGGCCGATGATGTGCTGCATTCCGGCGTCCGGGGCATCACCGATCTGATGGTGCTGCCGGGTCTGATCAATCTGGATTTCGCCGACGTTAAGACGGTGATGGCTGAAATGGGCAAGGCCATGATGGGCACCGGCGAGGCGGAAGGCGAGAAGCGCGCCGTCGACGCGGCCGAGGCGGCGATTTCCAACCCCTTGCTCGACGACGTCTCCATGCAGGGCGCGCGCGGTGTCCTGATTAATATTACCGGTGGCATGGATTTGACCTTGTACGAGGTTGACGAGGCGGCCAACCGGGTCCGCCAGGAAGTGGATCCGAACGCCAACATCATTGTCGGCTCGGCGCTCGAAGACAGCCTGAATGGCCGCATGCGGGTATCCGTGGTCGCGACTGGAATTGAGATTGAGGAGGGCGCCCAGCGGCCCCTCATCGCACCGCGTATCGTCGCCGTTGCCGGGCGTCCGATTGGCAATGATGCAAATCCGGCGCCAGAGCCCGAGGCGGAGAAAGCACCGCCTATGGTGGCTGCCGAACAGGTCCTCGAAATGGCGCCCGCGCCGGCCCCCGCGCCGGCCCCCGCGCCGGCCATTGAAACCATGGTCGAGCCGGCCGTGGCGCAGGGGGAGGTCCCAAGTCCGGTAGCATCGGATGAGCCGGCGGCATTGCCCCTATCCTTCAACCAGAACGTTCCAGCACCGAAACCACCCCAGGCGGAGCCCGACCCCTTAAGCCAGCGGGCGGGTCCGGCCGCGGACGTCAATGTCGACGACCGACCTTTCATGGCGCCGCCGCCGAGCCGTCCGGAAAGGGATCGTGTGCCCCTGCGGCAACCTGAGGCCCTGCCGGAGGCCGAGGCCGTCAATCCAGTCGACCGGCCGATCAAGAAGAAAAGAGGCGGATTTTCATTGTTCCGGCGCAAACAAGTTCCGGAACCGGAGATGACAACGGCCGCGGCGGCACCTGTTCAGCCGCAGCTTGAAACACCGCGCCCCGAAAGCACGGTACGGATCGAGCCGGAGCAAACGCCATCCGAGAGCCAACCGGAAGTGCCGGCGATGGCCATGCCCGCAGCTTCGGAAGTGGTTGCCGAATCGCCGATTCCGCCGGCGCCCGAAGCAAGGCCCGAGCCTGCGACTGCCCCGGCGGTCGATGCAGCCCTGACGGTTTCGGACCAATCGAACGACGCGGAATTATCCGCGCCGGAGCTCTCCCAACCACTTGCCCCGCCCCAAACCGAAGAGGATTTGCTTGAAATTCCCTCATTTTTGCGTCGTCAGGCCAATTGAGGCGGCCGGATCGGTTTGTTACGGCACCGGGTCATTTTCGATAAATGGTTAATCGAGCTGGCGCCGTAATGAAATGTAACAACCTTTGATTTGAGTATCCCTGGAACGATTGTTAGTTACATCATCCAAGGTGCTATTTTCAAAGGGTGATTCGGTTTTGGCCCGGTGTCCATAAGCTGGTCTTTGTACGCCGGTATTCGAAAGCAAATGCGCCGACCAAAAAGTGTTTGAAGTTGGAAGATTTAAGGCGGATCAAAGACGTGAGTTCCAAGCAGCAGCATACGCTGAAAAATGCCATAAACTGTTCCGGCGTGGGACTGCATAGCGGCGCCAAGGTGACCATGTGTCTGCGCCCGGCGCCGGTGGATACCGGCGTGGTCTTTCATCGGACTGATATTGGCGCGGCCGCGGTCCTGTCGGGTAACCCCGATGCGGCGCCGGCCTTGGACACGGATATCCCCGCCCGTTGGGACACGGTCAGCGACACGGTGATGTCGACAACGATACAAAATGATGCCGGCGTAAAAGTCGCCACCGTAGAACATTTAATGGCGGCCCTGGCCGGTTGCGGGGTTGATAATGTCCGCGTCGAACTGGACGGACCGGAAGTTCCGGTGATGGATGGTTCCTCCGCGCCGTTCGTGTTCTTGATCGAATGCGCCGGCCTGGCGGAACAACAGGCGCCGCGACGGTCGATCCGGGTCCTGCGCCGGGTGGAAATTGATGATGGCGACCGCCGGGCGGCGTTGCTGCCCTCGAATGGCTTTTCGGTTTCCCTGGAGATTGACTTTGACAGCCCGGCGATCTCCCGCCAATCGGGCTTTTTTGACCTTCACAATGGCGGTTTCAAGCGGGACATTTGTCGCGCCCGTACCTTTGGCTTCGAGAACGATGTCAATCGCCTGAAGGACCTTGGCCTTGGTCAGGGTGGCTCCCTTGATAACGTTGTGGTGGTCGGCCGGGATGACGAGATAATGAACGACGGCGGTCTGCGCTATGGGGACGAATTCGTCCGCCATAAAGTGTTGGATTGTGTCGGCGATTTCTATCTGGCCGGCGGGCCTCTGCTGGCCCACTTCGCGGGACAGCGCACGGGCCATACATCAAACAATGAATTGTTGGTCAAGCTGTTCTCGGACCCGGCGAATTGGGAATATTGTTACGATCAGGCCCAGCCGACCGATGGCCCGATTAACGTCTGGAGCCAGCCTTTGTCCGCGGCCCAGGTTTCCGGTTCCAATCCCGTCATCGCGCAGACTGCTTGAACCCACCAGCCTGAACTGACCAACCTAAACTGACCAACCTGAGCCGACGAATTCATGCCCCTTAGTGAGCCGGCGCCCCGCGCCCTGTCCCATACCCGCCGCCTGGAGCTGAAGGCCTACGAACGCGAAGACGGCTTGTGGGATATAGAAGGTCATATTACCGACCATAAGGAAGAAGACTACGACATGCTGGACAGCTTTCGTACCGCTGACCAGCCCATGCATGATATGTGGCTGCGCCTGACCACCGATACCGACCTGGTGGTGCACGCGGCCGAGGCCGTCATGGATGCCGGCGCCCATGGCCCCTGTCATTTGATCGCCCCCAATTATGATTGTCTGGTGGGTTTGAAAATCGGGCCGGGCTGGAACCGCGCCGTGCGGGAACGTCTGGGCGGCGTCAAGGGCTGCACCCATCTCAACGAGATGCTGGCGCAAATGGCCACCACCGCCATGCAATCGGTATTCGAAGCGGCCGGCCAGGTCGTGGAGAAACCTGACGGTAGCCGTTACCTCAGCCCCGGCCTGCATAATTCCTGTTATGCCTATGCCCTGAACAGCCCCTATATCCGCGACTGTTTTCCGGACTATTACGAAGCTGATTGACGCGTAATGTGGCGGGCGCGCCTTACCTGCTAATCATTCAAACTTTTTGCTATGATCGGCGCCATGAGCTCGGAAACAGATCAGGTAGCCCCCCCGGCACCAATATCGACGGCGCAAATATCGACGGCATTGGCCGTGGGGCTGGTCTCCATCCTGGCCTGGGCGGTTCTGCTGTTCCTGGCTGTCTGGGCCGAGATGTCCATCGCCGTTTCGCCATGGGCATTTTCCACCCTGGCGCCAACGTTCATTACGTGGACGATCATGATGGCCGCGATGATGCTGCCGGCCAGCCTGCCCATGGTCATAATGGCACGGCGGATCATGGGCGAGACGCATCGCCCGCGCGAAGGTTCCATAAAAGCGACACTATTCGTCCTAGGCTACGCGGCGGCCTGGACTGGATTTTCCCTGGCCGCTACCGTTCTGCAATCGGGCCTGCAACAGATGGCCTTGCTGACACCTATGTTGACGGCTACCAGCACCTTTTTCACCGGCCTGTTGTTTTGCGGGGCCGGGTTGTTCCAGTTTTCCCGACTGAAGACCACCTGCCTTGAACTATGCCGCTCGCCCCTGGGGTTTTTTCTGGGCCACTGGCGCGACGGCCGCTGGGGTGCCTTTTACATGGGGCTTGCCCACGGGGCGTTCTGCCTTGGCTGCTGTTGGGCCCTGATGCTGTTGTTATTTACCTTCGGCGTGATGAACCTTTATTGGGTTGTTGCCCTGACGGCCACCGTCATGTTGGAAAAATTGACCCCCTTCGGCCGTTTGTGGTCGCGGTTCATGGGCGCCATCTTCATCGTCGGCGGCATTTCAGCGATGGTCTATTCGGTCCAATAGGGCCGTCGAAGTCAGGCTCAAAGCGGCCGTGCGGCATAGGCCAGATAATTGACGCCCGCATCCCGCGTCAACTGCCATTCGCCTTGCCGCGGCAGGTACCGCATACCGGTGACATCCCGCAATTCCGCGCCATTTTGGCGCAGATGCCGCCCCAGCTCCGCCGGTTTGCGAAAGCGCCGCCAGTCGTGGGTGCCGATGGGTACCCAGCGCAGTACATATTCGGCGCCCAGGATGGCCTGAAGAAAGGATTTTGGCGTCCTGTTCATGGTTGCCAGCAGCAACGCCCCGCCGGGCCGTGTAAGCGCCACCAAGGCTCCGATAAAGCCGGCGATGTCGGCCACATGTTCGATCACTTCCATGGCGACAACGGCATCATATTGCGCGCCGGTGGCGGCCAGATCCTCTGCCGCCATCGTTCGATAATCGATCTCCAGGCCTTGGGCCCGGGCATGCGCCATGGCGGCGGAGATCATTTCGCTACCGGCATCAATGGCTGTTACGGAGGCCCCCATACGAGCGAACGGTTCGGACAGTAGTCCGCCGCCACAACCGACATCCAGCAGCCGCAGGCCGTTCAGTGGCTCTAGATCAGGCGTATCCAGGTCAAAATGGCTACGTAGCCTGTCGCGGCTGTATTGCAGCCGCGCAGGGTTGAGGCGGTGCAGCGGCGCCATGGCGCCATCCACATCCCACCATTGCGCCGCCATTTTGGCGAAGCGGTCGATTTCTTCGCTGTCGATGCTGGCTGCCTGTGTCAATTTCATATTCCCAACTCGAGATCGGGAGCATAGCACGGTTTTATACAAGGCTTTGTTTTTACGCCATAACTACCCATATTGAGGGCAGCGAACCTGTTAATGGAGGCCTTCATGTCGGCACCGAGCGATGCCCTGCTGCTTGATTTCGTGGAATGGATCGCCGCGAAACCCCGCCCCTATGACGATGTCATGGCGGCATGGCGCACATCCTGCCCCCGGCTCACCATATGGGAGGATGCGGTCGGGCAAAATCTCGTAAAACGCGAACGTCTGGGTAAGGGCGACCCCATGGTGCGGATTACCCATTCCGGCTGCGATCTATTATCGGCGGCGGGGCGCATGCCGGCTGCAGCGCTTTAGCATTACTTGTAAGGGCGCGGCGCTTTGAGTATGTATAGCCGCCCGGTCGTGGCCTCTGGTCGAGACGACGGGCAGTTTTAGGCGGTTTTCAGCCGCTGGGTGAGGTTATGGCACGTATTGTAATGAAATTCGGCGGCACCTCGGTGGCCGACGTGGAGCGTCTGTGTCAGGTCGCCGACCGGGTGGCGGACGCCGCCAAGAGCGGCGATGAAGTTGCTGTCGTGTTATCGGCCATGGCGGGGACGACCAATCAGCTTATTGATTGGACGCGGGATATGAGCAGCCTGCATGATGCCCGCGAATATGATGCCGTGGTTTCCGCGGGTGAACAGATCACCATCGGCCTGTTGGCGATGGCTTTGCAGGAACGTGGCGTTTCAGCCCGTTCCTGGATGGGCTGGCAACTGCCCATTCGTACCGACGGCGTCCACGGCAGCGCCCGGATCGAAGGCATTGACGGGGCCGAAGTAATTCGTCGCATGGGCGAGGGTGAGGTCGCCGTCGTGGCCGGATTTCAGGGCCTGTCACCAAACAATCGCATCACGACGTTGGGTCGTGGCGGCTCCGATACGACAGCGGTGGCCCTGGCCGCCGCGCTGGAGGCCGACCGCTGCGATATTCATACCGATGTGGACGGCGTATTTACCGCCGATCCGCGCATCGTGACGACGGCGCGCAAGCTTGATAGAATTACCTACGAAGAAATGCTGGAAATGGCGTCCCAAGGCGCCAAGGTGCTGCAAACCCGATCGGTCGAACTGGCCATGAACCACCGGGTACGGGTGCAGGTGCTTTCCAGTTTTAATAATACTCCCGGTACGTTAGTTGTTGATGAGGATGAAATCGTGGAACAAGCGGTGGTCAGCGGTATTACTTATGCCTCCGACGAGGCGAAGGTAACCTTGTTGCATGTATCGGACCGGCCCGGCGTCGCCGCGGCCATTTTCGGCCCTCTGGCGGAGGCCAACGTGAACGTCGATATGATCGTACAAAGCGCCTCGCCCGACGGCACCACGACGGATATGACCTTTACCGTCGCCAGGGGCGATCTGCCACGGGTCGAAAGTATCCTGGCCCAGCATCGCGAGACCATTGGATTTCAGCAGATCATTGCCGATGGAGATGTGGTCAAGGTCTCGGTGATCGGTGTTGGCATGCGTTCACATGCCGGCGTGGCGCAACGGATGTTCTCGGCGCTGTCCGAAAAGGGCATTAATATTCATGCCATTTCGACCTCCGAGATTAAGATTTCGGTGCTGATCGGTGCGGAGTATACCGAACTGGCCGTGCGCAGCCTGCATTC
>JABIRL010000148.1 GCA_018667855.1 Rhodospirillaceae bacterium | reverse complement strand
CGCGGCGACAACCGCGATGCTGCAGGACCGCGGTCTGGACGGCCTGCTCATGTTCCGGCAGGAGAGCATGTATTATCTGACCGGCTACGACACTTTCGGCTTTTGCTTTTTTCAATGCCTGTATCTGGATGCCCAGGGACAGCTGATATTGTTGACCCGGGCACCGGATCTGCGCCAGGCCCAAAACACCTCGATCATCGACGACATCCGCATTTGGGTTGACCGTGATGGCGCGACACCCAGCGATGACCTGAAATCCATTCTGGTCGATCAGGGCTGCGCCGGACGGCGGCTGGGCGTGGAGTACGACGCCTATGGCCTGAACGCCAAGAACGGCATGATCCTGAACGCGACGCTGGATGGGTTTTGCACGCTCGAGGATGCATCGGATCTGGTGAGCGCCCTGCGCATGGTCAAAAGCCCGGCGGAACTGACCTATGTGCGCCGTGCCGGTGAATTGGCGGACGATGCCTGGAGCCAGGCCCTGGAGACCACGGCGGCGGGCGCTGATGAGGGGGAGATCCTGGCCGCCATGCAGGGCGCGGTCTTCAAGGGCGGCGGCGATTATGCCGGCAATGAATTCATTATCGGCTCCGGCGGAGATGCCTTGCTGTGCCGCTATTTCACCGGGCGGAAGACCTTGCAGGCCCGGGATCAGCTGACCCTGGGATTCGCCGGTGCCTACCGCCATTATCATGCCTGCATGATGCGTACCATCGTGGTAGGAGACCCCACGCAACATCAATTGCATATGTACCAAGCCGCCGCCGCCGCACTGGATGCTTGCAAGGACGCGTTACGGGTCGGTCGGCCGATTGGCGCGGTATTTGATGCCCATGCCCGCGTCATGGACGATGCAGGCCTGCAAAATGCCCGCCTGAACGCCTGCGGCTATTCCCTGGGCGCGGTGTTCGCGCCGATCTGGATGGATAGCCCCATGTTCTATCACGGTAACCCGGTATTGGCCGCCCCCGGCATGGTTTTCTTCCTGCACATGATCTTGATGGATAGCGAAGCCGCGCAGGCGATGACCCTGGGCGAGACCGTGATCGTAACCGAAACCGGACATGAGCGGTTATCGTCCGCCGCGCTCGACCTTGCCGTGCGTTAGAGGTGATGCGATCGATGACTATCGACCAATGGAAAACAGCCGGGGGATCGAGGCTCGGCGTCTCGTTCGAAGGCGGCGAGAACGCCGCCGTGTTACCCGGTCTTGCCCGCCGGGCCGATACCGCCGGCGCCGATACCATGTGGCTGGCCAGCCATTTGTTTCAGCGCGATCCAATGGTGCAGGCCACCATGGCACTGTCGGCAACAACAAGGATCAACGCCGCCCTGATGGCGATCAGCCCCTACGCTGTTCATCCCGTCCACGCGGCGATGGCGGCGGCAACCCTGAACGAGCATTTTCCCGGCCGGGCGGTGCTATGCCTGGGTGCCGGCGCACCGGGCGATATGGACGCCGCCGGGATCGCGCGGCCCCGTCCCGTGGCCACTTTGGATGAAGCTATCGAGATCACCCGGTCCTTGCTGGCGGGCGAGGTGGTGCAATTCCGGGGCGAACATTTCAGGGTTAGCGGCCGGGCTCTGGAAACCGGGGCACAAGACGTACCCCTTGTTTTGGCGGCCACCGGGCCCAAGATGCTGCAACTGGCCGGACGCCAGGCCGATGGCGTGCTGCTGTCGGCGGCAACCTCAATCGAATTCGTACGTTGGTCCCTGGCCCAGGTATCTGAGGCAGCCAATTCCGCTGCTGGGAGGCAGGTGCGCCGCATCGGCCTGGTTTTTGCTTCGGTGGACGCGGACGAAGGCAAGGCGTACGAGCGATTGAAGCCGCTGTTAGCCTTTGTTCTTCGCGGCGCCCACCATGCAGCGAACCTGGAGATGGGCGGCGCCAAACTCGATCAGACCGCTTTGTATGACGCCGTAACAAATGATGATTGGCAACGAGCCACGGCCCTGGTCAGCGATGAGGTGGTGGCCCGCCACAGTGTCAGCGGCACCCCGGCGCAGGTGCGGGCCCGCCTGGGCGAATACCGCCAAGCGGGGTTGGATGAGGTCGTCATCGCCGGCATGCGGGGTGAGGCCATGCTGGCCGAGACCCTGACGGCGGCGCTGGGCGATGACCCGGATAAATAACTAAAGGAGTTGCGGCGATGATTGTCAGCGTTGGCTTTCCCACCGGTATGGAGGGCCTGACCTACCCGATCCCGTTTTCGGAGCCTGAAGCTTT
>JABIRL010000180.1 GCA_018667855.1 Rhodospirillaceae bacterium | reverse complement strand
TCCCCGCCGCTATTCTTCAAACCGGTCGAATATCAAAGTGGCGTTTGTCCCACCGAACCCGAAACTATTGGACATGACGGACACCAGCCCGGCGTCGTCAATCCGTTCACGCACCACGGGGACGCCTTCGAAGGCCGGGTCGAGATTTTCGATGTTGGCCGATGCGGCGATGAAATCCCCTTCCATCATGATCAGGGAATAGATCGCCTCGTTCACCCCGGCGGCGCCCTGCGCATGACCGGTCAGTGATTTGGTTGAGGCGATGGGCGGCATGTCATCGCCGAACGTCTCGCGTACCGCCCTCATCTCGGGCGGGTCGCCGACCGGGGTGCCGGTGCCGTGGGCGTTGATATAACCAATAGGTTTTTTTGCCGTGGCCAGGGCCTGGCGCATGCTGCGCACCGCGCCATCACCTGATGGCTGCACCATGTCGTGGCCGTCCGAGGTGGCGCCATAGCCGGCCAGTTCGGCATAGATCTTGGCGCCGCGGGCTTTTGCGTGCTCCAGCTCTTCCAATACCAGCAGGCCGCCGCCGCCCGAGATGACGAAGCCATCCCGATCCACGTCGTACGGCCGCGAGGCCCGCTCGGGCGTGTCATTGAATTTCGAGGACATGGCCCCCATGCCGTCGAACAGGACGGACAGGGTCCAATGCAGCTCTTCACCGCCGCCCGCGAACATCACGTCCTGCTTGCCGAACTGGATTTGCTCCGCCGCGTTGCCGATGCAATGGGCTGATGTGGAGCAGGCGGAGACGATGGAATAGTTCAGGCCCTTGATCTTGAACTGCGTCGCCAGCACTGCCGAGGTGGTGGACGACATGCATCGCGTGACCATGTAAGGCCCGATCCGCTTGGCGCCTTTTTCCCGCGCCGTATCCGCGGCCCAGACCTGGTTCGAGGTAGACGGACCGCCGGAACCGACGATGATGCCCGTGCGCTCGTTCGAAATATCGGCGTCTTCAAGTCCGGAATCGGCGATCGCCTGTTCCATGGCCAGATAGTTGTATGCCGTGCCGTCACCCATGAAACGCAGGGCCTTGCGGTCGATGTGTTCCGCCAAATCGATCTTCAACGTGCCGGCAACCTGAGAGCGGAATTTATATTCTGCATATTCCGGTTCGGCGACGATGCCGGAGCGGCCCGCGCGCAGGGATGCGGCGACCTCGTCCTTGGTATTGCCGATAGAGGAGATAATCCCCAACCCCGTGACGACGACTCTACGCATTTCAACCTCTATGACAGTTTCCGCCTGGTCATGATCGAAGGCCATGACACCGGCCTAACAAGCGAACAAAATTTGTGAACAAATTTAGCAAACGAAATTAGGTAAGCAGCTAAGTAAACAAAGCAACCCGCAAATCTTCAGCCTCGAAAGCCACCGCGCCATCAATTTTGGCGACCGCGTCGGCCACGGCCAATACCAGACGGCGGTTGACCACGCGTTTTACATCCATCTCAAACGACAATAACTTGTTGCCGGGCAGCACCTGTTCCGAAAGCTTCACCTTGCCGCAGCTTAAAGCCCGGCCCTTGCCCGGCAGGCCACACCAGCCGGCGAAGAAACCCAAAAGCTGCCAAACCGCATCTTGCACCAGGCAACCGGGCATAACAGGGTCGGATTCGAAATGACATGCGAAGAACCATAAATCCGGCGTTATATCCATCTCCGCCCTGGCCTGGCCCTTGCCATGGGCGCCGCCGTCGGCGGTAATCGAGGTGATGCGATCCAACATCAGCATGGGCGGTAAGGGTAGCCTGGCATTGCCGGGGCCGAACAATTGTCCGTGACCGCATTCCAATAACTCGTCGCGTTCGTAGCTGGATTTTGCTTCAAAACTAAAACTGTCTGTCACCGGAAAATGCCACTTTCGCCATAATTTCGCTATTACAAAAAAAATCCCGAATTTGCAGCCAATTCTGACCGTTTCAGAATGTCGCAGTGTAACCCATATATGCTGGGTCACAAACCTAATCGCACCGCATTACGGGCATAGTCGGGGAAATTTTGTTCTTCTGTAAAATGTTAACAATGTGGGGCACCGGCTTGTTATCCGGTGGAATTCCACTATGATTGCTGGTAACTCCAATGATGCGGCTGCGTTTGGGGAGCCGCTGACTTGGTATTGTGTTTGTCGTAGGTCTTGGCGTTGATTGTCTTGGGGCGGGGATCGTTGGGTCAGGTCTAAGCACAGGAACTTTGAACATGGTGGATATGAGACCGAATTCCAAAGCTGTAGATAACTTGCGTGCCGTGGGCCTGCGCCCGACGCGCCAGCGTCTCGCCCTTGCCCGTCTGTTGTTCGCTCAGGGCAACCAGCACGTAACCGCGGAAAGCCTGTATGACAGAACCCAGGTCGCGGGGATCAAGGTCAGTCTGGCTACTGTCTACAATACATTGCATCAGTTCACTGACGCGGGCTTGTTGCGTCAGGTCATGATCGATTCTTCGCGCAGTTATTTCGATACAAATGTCGAGGATCATCACCACTTTTATTTCGAGGATACGGGCGAAATCGCGGATATCCCCAGCGAGCACACCCTCACCCAAATTAACGCCGTCGCGCCAGCAATTTTGCCGGCGGGCATGGAATTATCCCGTGTTGATATTGTTGTACGCCTGCGGCGAGCGGAATAATTTAGTATCATTCTAAAAAAGCTTGACGCGGGCCATTGTTTTTCCATATGGATAGATGACGGAATAAGCGCATCGGCGCCTGCGGGTACTGTCATGTTTTACCCGTTCTGGTGTGGTTGTTTCGGATACGGATCTAAAATGCCGTTGTGATTTTTATGGAGTTTCAACGGGCCGGGACCCAGCGAAACAACCCGTGTATTTGCGGGTCAACCAGAAACAGAAGCCAGAAGATTTAGTGACAACAAGTTAGTGACAACAAGGAGGAACAGGATATGTCGCTCAAAGGAAGTAAGACCGAACAGAACTTGAAGGACGCCTTTGCCGGTGAAAGCCAGGCCAACCGGCGTTATCTATATTTCGCCCAAAAGGCGGATGTTGAAGGTTACAATGACGTGGCGACGGTGTTCCGCTCCACCGCGGAAGGTGAAACCGGTCATGCCCACGGCCATCTGGAATTCCTCGAGGAAACCGGTGATCCCGCGACTGGGGAGCCCATTGGCCCCACCGCCTTGAACCTGAAAGCGGCCGTGGCGGGCGAGACCCATGAGTACACGGATATGTATCCCGGTATGACCCGCACCGCGCGCGAGGAAGGTTTTGACGAGATCGCCGATTGGTTTGAAACCCTGGCCAAGGCTGAAAAGAGTCACGCTGGCCGGTTTCAGAAGGCTCTCGATACGCTCGACGACTAGAATAAACTCGTGATCAGTGGGGAAGGGGGGGCTGGATCGGTTCCCCCTTCCTTGCATTTTGAACCATCAGTATTAGACGACAAGGGAAACGCGCAATGAGTAAGGAAGGCAGTCTGGAGGCACCGACCCGCCATCCCATTCTCTGGACCGAACCGGATTTTATTGATACCGGAAAGATTGACGCTGAACTGCGACGGGTGTTCGATATCTGTCACGGCTGCCGCCGCTGTTTCAATCTGTGCGACAGCTTCCCCCGGTTATTCGATTTGATCGATGACAGCCCGTCCGGCGAACTGGACACGGTGCCCTCCAGCGCCTTTAAGTCCGTGGTCGATGCCTGCACCTTCTGTGACATGTGCTTCATGACCAAGTGCCCTTATGTGCCGCCGCACGAATTCGATCTGGATTTCCCGCATTTGATGCTGCGCTACCGCGCCGCCGAACAGGCCGCCGGCAAGGCGGGTTTTCGCGGCGGCCAATTGGCCAAGACCGACCGCAATGGCAAGCTGGCTGGTAAAATGGCCGATTTGGCCAACTGGGCCACATCCCTGGATAACTTCGGCATGCGAAACATGCTTGGCGATTTGGCCGGTATACACCGCGAGGCGGAGTTGCCGCAATATCACGCCAAGACCTTGATGGACCACCGGTCCGAAGGCCACGCCGTCAACCGGGAGGCACCGGGCCACGGCCGCAAGGCGGTGATCTATGCCACCTGCTTTGCCAACTACAATGAACCGGCCATGGGTACCGCGGCCCGCGCCGTCCTTGCCCACAACGGCGTGGAAACGGAAATTGTCTTTCCATCCTGCTGCGGCATGCCGCAATGGGAACAAGGCAATCTGGAACAGGTGGCGGCGAACGCCGAAAAGGTCGCCGGCGAAATGATGGACTGGATTGATCAGGGCCATGGCATCATCGCCCTGGTGCCGTCCTGCGCCTTGATGTTGAAGTTTGAATGGCCGCTTTTGCTGCCCCATGACGAAAACGTCCGCCGGCTGGCTGATAATACCTACGATATCACCGAATATATGGTCGCCCTGGCCAAGGAAGACGGCCTGGCACCGGGCCTGGCGCCGTTGGACGGCGGCGTGACCCTGCATCTGGCCTGCCATGCACGAGCCCAGAACATGGGCGCCAAGGGGGCCGAGATGCTGCGCCTGATCCCCGAAACGGAGGTAACGGTGGTGGAACGCTGCTCCGGCCATGGCGGCGCCTGGGGCATCATGGAGGATAACTTCGACGTCGCCCTGAAGGTCGGCAAACCCGCCGCCCGTCAGGCGCTAAAGGCGGACAGCTCCTGGGTCGTCTCCGAATGTCCCTTGGCGGCAACCCATCTGCGGCAGGGCATGGAACGATTGGCGGACCATATACCGCGCACCGTCCCCCATCCCATAGTGCTGCTGGCCCAGGCCTATGGCCTGCAACAACTGGAGGGGCCCTCGTCATGAGTGCCAAGCGCAGCATTCAACGGGAGGATATCATTCCCCTGGAGGTCTATGGCCCCGAACGCCCCGAACGCCGCCGCGCCGTGATCGCCATGAAACGACCGCGCCGCATGGACGTGGGACCCGTTGCCGCGTTGTATTTTGAGAACTATGTCACCATGCTGTCCCAGATCCAGGAAATGCTGTGGATCGAAAAGGGCGGCGAGGCGCAGATCGCCGACGAACTGGCCGCTTACAATCCGCTGATCCCACAAGGCGGCGAACTGGTCGCCACCCTGATGTTTGAAATTGCTGATCCGCTGCGCCGTGAGCAGCAACTGGCCCATCTGGGCGGCGTGGAACATACAGTCAGCCTGGAGGTCGGGGGCGAGAAAATAACCGCCCAGGCGGATGTCGAAGACGGCATCGAACGCACACGGGCGGACGGCAAGACCTCATCGATCCATTTCCTGCATTTCCCCTTTACCGCCGCGCAGATCACGGCCTTTCGTCAGCCCGGCGCCCGCATCATCGCGGCGATCGATCATGGCGAATACGCCCATATGGCCGTCCTGCCTGAGGCGACACGCCAGTCATTGGCCGAGGATTTTGACTAGAACAAGCAGCGATCAATTGGATTTAATTGACCGCGGATAAGTTGCTCTATCTTAAAGGTTTTAGCGCATGGCCGCGCGTTCAATTGAACGCGACATGCGCTAAGACGCCGACTGACGGGTATTGTTTTACGCCCAGCCGAGGGCTTTCAGGGAATATACATCGTTCCAAATCTTGGTCATGTGGCTGATCTTCCCGCCATCGAATTCCATAACATAGACATAGTCGGCGGCAACGGTTTGACCGGTTGGCGGCACCGGTCCGCCTTCACCGTTATGGCTGCCGTGAAATACGGCGGCGGCTGTCACGTTGCCTCGTTCTTCGTCGCAGGCAAAGGACTTCAATTCATAACGGCCATCGGAAATGGGACCCAACAAACCCTGCATCCAATCGGCATAGCCGGCCAGCGTTGTTACATCAGCCAAAGCTTCGGCTTGGCAGGAAAAACTGGCATTATCGTGACACCATTCCTTGCAAGCGTCCCCCCCTTTGCCGGTCTCGCAGGCATCGAAAAAGGCCATGGCGGTTTCTGTAATTGACATATCTGCGGTCTCCCGGATTTGAACTGCACGCGAACACTCGGTTCATTTCCAAACTAAAATGATCGTTTCGAAATGTAAATCCGGGACCATCAATGTAAACGAATCCCGAGTGTTTACAGGCTCTGATCCCGGCGCGCTTTCGATAGAGCATCTTTCCACGGGGCGGCTGATAACCAAAGATCCAGATCGCCGCGATCCGGTTGGTTGCCTGCGGCAGCCGCCACTGATCGCCAGGCCAGGCAGAACAGACTGGATAAGACCGGTGGGCCGTTCCATCCGGCGCGGGCGGCAATGGGCGCAAGGGTCGGCATGCCCGTACCCAGCATGACGATGGCGTCCGAGCCATTGTCTTTGACGCTTTCCAGTGCCGTACTAGCGGCATCCGACGGCAGGGCGTAGATCGGGTGGAAGCTGTCGCTGTCGCCTGAAAGCTGCACCAATTCGGCGATATGGAAGCCGCGGGAGGTCCAATAATGAACGCTCTTGGCGGTCAAGGTTTCCGGGTAGGGCGAGATCAGCGTGATATTCCGCGCCGCCAGCAGCGTCAGGGCGTCGCACACCGCCAAGGCGGTGGTGACCAGGGGCAGGCCGCGCGCCTTGAAAACCCGTTCGACCAGGGCGTCCTCGGCCTCGCGGCCCAGCAAATACGAGGCGCCGGTGACGGCCAGGGCGATGGCGCCGATGGGGGCATTGGCGAACTGACCGATATGGGTTTCGATGCCCTCGGCATAATCCACAAGGCGCGCCTCCATGTCGGTCTGGTCGCTGACCATGCGGGCATTGATGAAGCCGTATCGGGGCGGGCAAAGGATTGCGAATTCCGGCTCCACCGTGGTGTTCGCCTGGGGTGTCAAAACACCGATCAGGCCCTTGGGGGCATATTCCAGATCTGTTGTCATTGTCCGGCATAGGACTATTGTTCAGCTCGCAATTCAAGTGCGGGGAGTTTTCTTGATCGACAGGATCATCATCGTGGGCGCCGGGCCGGTGGGTTTGGTCACGGCCATGCTATTGGCGGAGCGGGAAATTCCGGTCCTGGTTTTGGAGGCCGAGGCCGCGATCAACGACGATCTGCGGGCCTCCACCTTTCATCCGCCGACCCTGGATATGCTGGCGCCGTTTGGCGTGACCGCGCAACTGATCGACCAGGGTCTGATCTGTCCCACGTGGCAAATCCGCATGCATCCCGGCGGCGAACATGCCCTGTTCGATCTGTCCGTGATCGCCGATGCGACCGATCACCCTTATCGTCTGCAATGCGAACAGGCGAAACTGGCCCGCATCGTGGCGGATCATCTGGCCGGAAATGAGCTGGTAGAGTTACGTTTCAATGCCCCGGTTGTCGATCTGCGGCAATCCAATGACCGGGTTTGCGTTGGTATCGGTCCGGAGGGGGAAGCCCTGGACGGGCGGTTCGTCATCGGCGCGGACGGCGCGGGCAGTTTCGTACGACAGGCCATCGGCCTGGACTTCAAGGGCATGACTTATCCGGAAACCACGGTACTGGTTTCCACGACCTTCCCCTTTCAGGACCACATCGCCGGGCTGTCAAACGTCAATTACTGCTGGAGTCCCGAGGGCAATTTCTCCCTCCTCCGACTAAAGGATTTCTGGCGCTGTAGTCTTTACTACGACCCCAGCCTGACCTTCGCCGAAGCCACGGCGGAGGGCCGCGTGCAGGCGCAACTGAATGAAATTGTCCACAATCCCAATGGATTTGAAATCGTCGACCGCAGACCCTATCGCGTCCATCAACGCATTGTTGACGATTTCCGCTGCGGCCGCGTCCAGCTGGTCGGTGATGCGGCGCACGTGAACAGCCCGTCAGGGGGCATGGGTCTGAACGGCGGTATTCACGACGCCTTCAATCTGACCGACAAACTAGCCGGCGTTTGGCGCGGCGGGGATCATGCCTTGCTGGATCAATATACCCGCCAGCGTCGCCCCGTCGTGGCATCGGCGATTTTGCAACAGGCCGACCGCAACAGGAAACGCATGACCGAAAAAGACCCTGGCGCCCGCGCCCGCTCCTTGCAAGACATGCAACGGATCACGGCTGATCCGGCGCTGGCCCGCGATCACCTATTGAAAAGCTCCATGATCGACGGTCTCCGGACGGCCGAAAAGCTTCTGTAAGCCGCCGGCAAATTCGCCGCTACGCCGTCTTGATCGCCGCGCGGACCATGTCGACCAATTCAGGGGTCAATTCGATGTCCGCATGGACCTCGGCCGCGTGTACCTGGATGGCCGCCATGATGCCGTCTTCATCCTCGGCGCTGGTTTTCCAATCGCAATCAACCCCGACGTCTCGGCATGTGTATGTTTTCGCCATGATTTTTCGTCTCCTTTTTTGTGCCGGTTTAAGTTCTAGTTTCGCACGACTGAAAATTCCTCGGGACTGTCTGAACCACGCCGGACCGAGAGATTGATCGCTTCGCCCGATGCATGGTCTCTGACCACGCCTTGCAAGGTGGAAAACACATCCACGTCCTGGCCGTCAGCCGCCACGACCACGTCGCCGTGGCGCAGCCCGGCCTTGCCGGCGGCGCTGTCGGGGGGCGGTGAATGGACAAACACGCCGGCCTCCTTGACCGCCTCGCCGTCGCCCCAGGCGCCTCTTTGCACGGCCCGGCTGGATACAGCGCAGAGGCAAATGCCATGACTGCAGCACGGATAGGGGCATTGGCAGGAATGACCGTCGTGGTCGAGCTCCCACAGCATGACATCGTGCAGCAATTGGTAAATATCCTGGAATGCCTTGATATGGTTGGCGCTGTTTTGATGGCCGAGATCATCCGTCGCGCCCTCGGGCGTGGGACTGCCATGGGCATAGCGTCGGGCCAGAACCTGCATCTTGCTATAGCCGATCAACGTCTCGATCACGGTCCTGTGCAAATGTCCCAATGGATCTTCGAATTCGGCGTTTGGGATATCATCGCCCGCGACGTCCGCCAGACGGGCCGCAAGAGCCGGACCTTGGCCGCTGGTCGATGACTGAATTTGCGCGGCCAGGGCGGCAATTCCGGGATGGGCATTCGTCAACAACGGTTGCAGGGATTGTTGTACGTCCGCTTCCAATGCCACCATGTGCGCCATGTGCCGGAACAGATTATCTTTCTTCATTTCATCGGCCATTGGCCCGCTCCCAATCATTCACGGCGACTAAATCGCTCCGTGGTTGACGCAATGGTCGTCCACGGGGATAAATTTACTGTATGTCGCCGTACAAAATTCTTGTAAAATTTTCTGGTTGCGTGAGCCCGGTAAGATTTCCTGTGCGGCGAAACCATGAAAAAGCTCAAGATCCGTTTGCTGGGTGTGCTTTCGTTCGCCGGAGATGACGGCGGGGAACTGGTTTTGACACGCAAGAACAGGGCAGTACTGGCTGCGATCATTCTGGCCGGTCCGTCGCCGTTGTCCCGTGAAAAACTGGCGGAATTGTTTTGGGGCGACCGAAGTGAGAAACAGGCTCACGCCAGCCTGCGCCAGGCCCTGGCGGCAATCCGCAAGGGTTTGGGATGGCACAAGGATTGCCTGCAAACCGGCCCGGATTTTGTCACGGTCGATGCCACCGCGATCACGCTTGATCTCGACGAATTCGCCACGCTTGCCGCATCCGAGGACAGTGCGGATTGGGAACGGGCCCTGGCGCTTTATCAGGGCGACATCCTCGATGGTATCCGCCTGAAGGAGGACCATTTCGAAGCTTGGCTGGCGCCAATACGGGAAAGGTTGCGGGGCACGGCCATCAGGTTGATGGCGGATAGCCTTGAGGTGGCGCACACGGCCGAGCGCAAAGTGGCCTTGGCATCCCATCTGTTGGCGTTGGAAGCGACGAATGAAACCGCACATCGGGCCCTGATGCGGACCTACGCGGCCCAGGGGCGGGACAATGCGGCCCTGAAACAGTTTGCCGTTTGCCAGGATCTGCTGGAGCGTGAATTGGGCATCGCGCCAAGCCGGGAAACCATTGCCCTGTGCGAGGAAATTCGCGATAAGCGCCATCGCAACGGTGAAATTATTCCCGCCGACCGGCTGTCGCCAACGGCGCCAGGCGACACGCCGGGAAAATCCATTAGCAAACCCACGATTGCCGTGATGCCGTTTGAAAATCTGTCCGGCGAAGCTACACAGGATGACTTCGTTGACGGCATGGTGATGGACATTCTTACCGCTCTGTCGAAAATACCGGATCTGTTCGTGATCGCCCGGAATTCCAGTTTTACCTACCGGAACAAGACATTCGATGCCCGGCAGGTCGGCCGGGAATTGGCTGTCGACTATATCGTGGTGGGCAGTGTCCGAAAAACCGATAGCCGGGTGCGTGTCAGCGCCCAATTGATCGAATGCGTGGATGCCGAACATGTCTGGGCGGAGCGGTTTGACCAGGAACTGGGCGATATCCTTGATCTGCAGGACCGGGTAACCCTGGAAATCGCCACTGCCTTGGAAGTTAACCTGACCGAAGGTGAACAGGCGCGGAACTGGTCGGAAAGTTCACGAAGTCCACGGGCCTACGAAGGCTTTCAAAAGGCCATGTCCCTGTACCGAAATTTTGCCCGGCAGACGCACCTACAGGCGCGGGGGGTGTTGGAAGCGGTATTGCGGGACGAACCGGACTACACGCCGGCGCACTTCACGCTTGGCTTGATCGTGGTTGACGAGGCCCGATACGGCTGGACCGCCGACCGGGACGGCGCCTTTGATTTGGCCTTGGACATTGGCGCGCGGATGCTTGAAATCGACCCCCGTTGCGGCGAGGCCTATACCGTCATCAGCTATGCCCGCAGCTACCAACGCCACCACGAAGCCGCCGTTGAGGCCGCCGAAAATGCCGTTGCCTTAAGACCCAACCATACCGGGGTGTTTCATCTTTCAGCGGCGGCGCATATTTATGCCGGCAATTTCGAAACCGGGCGCAACTACGAGGAACAGGCCCGCCGATTAAGCCCCCTTGACCATGCGGTCTCCCTGGTCGATCTGGCCCGGGCACATTACCATTTGGGCGCCTATACGGAGGCGCGGGAGCTGACCGGACGGGTGTTGGAAGATAAACCCCGTTGGCTCACCGCGCTGACCATTCAACTGGCCGCGTTGTGGCGCTTGGGCGAGGAGGATGAGGCCCGCGATATCGCCGCGACCATTATTGAAGGGCATCGAAATTTCTCAGTCTCCCGCTGGTCGAACGGGTCCCCCTATCGGCGGGCCGCCGATTTGGCAGCGCTGATGGACCCCCTGCGGTTGGCCGGTTTGCCGGAGTGATCGCGCGGAGGCCGGGCTTCAATTACCCAAGCCCGGCATCCCCACATATCCCGGCAGCGCCTCCACTCGTTTGAACCAGGCCCGCAACGCCGGGTAGGGCGCCAACGATATCTCGCCCTCTTCGGACAATGCTGAATAGGGATAACAGGCAAGATCGGCAATGGTCGGGCGATCAATGGCCAGCCATTCGTGGTCCGCCAGGCGCGCATCCATGACGGACAGGACGGTGGCGGCGAGAGCCTGGGCGCGGGGCAGATCCACGTCGCGGTTGAAGCGCAGCTTGGCGCGGGCGATGGCCGGGCCGTTCCACAATTCATTGACGGCGAATGACAGCCATTGCTGCACCAGCGCACGGCCCACCGGGTCCGTGGGCAGCCAGCTGTCGCTGCCGTTTTTCTCCGCCAGATAGACCAGGATAGCCTGGGAATCATAAATCGTCACATCGCCGTCCTGCAGCACGGGCACCGTGCCCAGGGGATTGAGCGACAGATGCGCCGGCGCCTTTTGTTCCATTTCCGGCAGGTTGATCGGTACCACGTCGTGTTCGATCCCTAACATCGACAGCAGCATGCGTACCTTGTGGCAATTTCCCGAGGCGGCGGCATCATAGAGTTTCATGTTTCCATCCGTCCTTTGTTATAAGGGGCGAAGACTAGAGGAACCGCTGGGGTCATGACAATGAAGCAATGGCAAATCACCGACGAATGGAGCTTTGACGGCTTGAAGCTGGTCGAAGTGGAACGGCCCGATCCCGGGCCGGGCGAAGTGTTGTTGAAAATGAAGGCGGTATCCCTGAACTACCGGGATTACCTGATGATCGGTCGGGGATACGGCCGGATGTCGGGCGAATTGCCCCTGGTGCCCCTCTCCGATGGTGTTGGCGAAGTGGTGGCGTTGGGCGAGGGCGTCACGGGTGTGCCGCTGGGCTCCCGCCGTCTGCCCTGTTTTATTCAGACCTGGCTTGGCGGTGATCTTGGTCCGTCCGGTTTCGATGGCGCCCTGGGCGGGCCGTTGGACGGCACGGCGCGGGAATACATGAGCGTGCCGGTGGCCAGCTCGGTCCCCGTGCCGGCGCATTTCTCGGATATTGAGGCGGCGACCCTATGCTGCGCGGCGATCACCGCCTGGAATGCCCTGGCCGAGATGCCGGTGACGGCGAAGGACGGCGGCACCGTGGTCACTTTGGGTACGGGCGGGGTTTCGCTATTCGCGCTGCAACTGGCCAAGGCGCGGGGCGCCCGCGTTATCTCCACCTCTTCCAGCGACGAAAAATTGCGGCGGCTAAAAGATCTGGGCGCGGATGAAACCATCAACTATCGCGAAGTGCCGGAATGGGGCAAGGCGGTGCTTGGCCTGACCGACGGCCTGGGCGCCGATCTAGTGGTCGAGGTGGGCGGCGCCGATACCATCGCCCAATCCATGCGGGCAACCCGCGCCGACGGCACCATGTCCCTGATCGGTAATGTGGGCGGATCCATCGCCGAGATCAATCTGCCCCTGGTCTTCATGTTCCGCAAGCGCATGATTGGCATCAGCACGGGTAGTGTCGCGGATTTTGCCGACATGATGGCCGATCTTGAT
The DNA here is from genome assembly GCA_018667855.1 of Rhodospirillaceae bacterium. Classification (GTDB taxonomy): domain Bacteria; phylum Pseudomonadota; class Alphaproteobacteria. The sequence goes on along the minus strand of JABIRL010000180.1, from coordinate 8,278 downwards.
GGTCGCGAGGATTTTCATCCCGCCCTTGATGACCATGTCTATGAATTTGATGGTTTAAGCGACGCTTTGCAGGCCCTTCCCAAGGGCCAGCATTTTGGCAAAATCGCGGTTCGGGTATAGCGGACCCGTCAGTCCAGGATCGATGGTTTCAGGCGGGTTCGTCCCCGTCCTTGCCGTCGTCTGCGAGATTTCGCCCTTCATGATCCTGAAGCCGGCGTTCCTCGTCCTGTTTTAGGCGTTCGCGGTCATTCTTGCGGCGCCCGTGCCGCACACGATTACGCTTGGCCTGGGTTTCCTTGTTAGCCTTATTCTTGGCCTTGCGAAAGCGGTTGAGATTTATGATCTCGGCCATGCTTTCGCTCCTTCCATCTATTTTCGCGCGGTAATTTGTGGGGCCCCATTCAGCACCTTGATGCTTAGGTTGATTTTCCCCCGCCGCATGACTTTATAGACTAGGCTATATGGCAATTTATGCAAACCATCTGATCCTATCTTGATGGCCGGGATATGTGCTGCGGGGGTTTACTTTGAAGAAACTGCTTATCGGCATTGCTGTCTTGCTTGTGGTGGTGATCGCCGCATTGTTGATTGGCCCCAGTTTTGTCAATTGGAACAATCACAAAGCGGATATTATCGCGGCGGTGCGCGATGCGACGGGCCGGGAGTTGGCCATAAATGGCGATATCAGCCTGCGCATCATCCCTGCGCCCGCGCTTTCCGTTCATGACGTCCGCCTGGCCGGTCTACCGGACAACGACAAGGGCACGGATGGCGATGCCGCTCCGTTACTGCACCTGAAGGCATTGGAAGTACGGGTGGCCCTGGCGCCGTTGATATCCGGCGAGGTTCAGGTGACCTCGGTAGGCCTGATCGAGCCGCGGCTGGTGTTGGAGGTTTTGCCCGATGGACGGGCCAACTGGCAATTTGAAACAGCGGCCACCGGGTCCGGGGCACAGGCCGGAGCCCTATCAAGCGGAGGGGCAGGCAATGAGGCTGGTCTTGCGCTCTCTCTGGATAAACTTACCGTGGAAAAGGCCACGGTCATCTATCGCGATCATCGCTCTGGCGTGGCGGAGAAGATCGAGAATATTGAACTGGAGGGATCGGCCTCCTCACTGCAAGGTCCGTTCCGGTTTATCGGCACGGCCGCGGCACGCGGTCTGCCACTGGGCTTTGATCTTTCCCTGGACGCCCTTGCCGGGAATAAGCCTGTTGGGGTTCGTCTGACGCTGGAATTGGCCGGCGATGCCGCGAAAGCTGCGTTTTCAGGCCGCGTGGAGGGACTTGAGACCGCGCCCCGATTAATCGGCCAGTTGGAGTTGTCCGCCGGCAATGTCGCGGCCGTTCATAATGCGCTGCTCAAATCCGGCCAGGCGCCGCCATTGCTGCAACAACCGTTACAATTGAAAGCCGCGCTTGAAGCGTCCGCCAAGGCGGCGACCCTGAATGATATTGACCTGACGTTCGGCCCCTTGCAGGGTGGCGGCGCCGTGACCGCCACGCTTGGGGATAGTCCAAGCTATGACCTTGCCTTGGCGATTAGCCGTTTGGACCTGGACCGCCTGCTGGAAGGTGCTGGTGAAGCCGACGGCAAGTCCGGCACATCCGGTTCGTCCGAAGGCGATGCAAACGGGGCCAGCGCCCCGGGCGAGGCGTTGATCCCGGCGTTGCCGGCCAATCTGAACGGCAGCGTCGTTGTGACGGTCGAAGGCGTGCGCTATCGCGGCGGCGTCGTCAGTCAGGTGCAGTTGGATGCCTCGGCCGAGAATGGTGTGCTGCGTCTAGAGCGGTTGTCGGCCTTGTTGCCCGGCGGCTCTGACCTGCGTCTGTCCGGCGACGCGCAAACCCAGGATGGCGTGCCCCATTTCAAAGGCTCGGTTGACTTGGCCTCGAATAATCTTCGTGGCTTGCTGACTTGGCTGGATGCCAATCCGGCAAATATTCCAGCGGGACGCCTGGCCAACATGGTCCTCACCTCTGACTTCACCATCAACCCGCAGCAGGCCCAGGTAACCAATATGAACCTGCGCCTGGACAGCACGACGATCGAGGGCGCGGCGACGGTTTTGCTGCAATCCCGGCCGTCCTTTGGCTTGGCCATGAATATCGACCGCATAAATCTGGACGGCTATCTGCCCGATGCCGCCGGTACGAAAGGCGGGCGCGGCAAGCAATCCGCCGCCGACCGGAAGACTGAGAAAAAGGACAAAGAAGCCGCCAGCCCTTGGGCCATCCTGGAAACATTCGACAGCAACCTGATCCTGAATGTTGGGGAATTGGCTTATAACGCGGAACCGATCAAAGGCTTGTCGGTGGAGCTGGGACTGGCGGCTGGCAAACTAACCGTGCGGAAAGCGATCGTACGCGATTTGGCGGGGGGCAATTTTTCCCTAAGCGGGGGTGGTGAAGGGTTTTCGGGCAGTCCCACGGGCAAGGCCAGGGTGCGTTTGCGGGCCAAATATATTGACGGTTTGGCACGATTGGCGGGCCTGGAGCTGCCGGTTCCACCGAAGCGCTTGAAGGGCCTGACCGTCGATGGTGATATTGCGGGTGGTCCTAACGGCGTGACTTTCAATATCAAAACCACGCTGGCCGGCTTGAAAGCGAGTCTGAATGGCGACGCGTCGGGCCTGTCCGGTGATCCAACGGCGGATCTGAAATTCAGCGTGAATCATGCCAGCCTTGCCGCCTTGTCCAAGACATTTGATTTGGGCATTAAACCCTTGCCCCGGTCCGACACCCCCGTGGACTTTAGTGGCCACGTGAAAGGTGGCTCCGGCGCTCTGGACTTGGATTTCACGGCCAATTTGGCCGGCGGAGAAGTGCGCGCCAAAGGATCAGTATTGGAATTGACCCAAACGCCGAAGGTCGACCTGACGATCAATGCCGCTCACAAGGACCTGGTGTCGCTGCTGGCGTCCTTGGGCAATAAATTTCCTGCCGATCAGAAATCCCCCGGTGCGGTGCAATTGGGCAGCAAGGTGCAGGGCAGCGGTGACCGGTTCGATCTGCGCGAACTAAAGGCCACGGTCGGAGCCCTTGATCTAAGCGGCGATGTGGGCGTCAATTTAGCGGGCGCCCGTCCCAAACTGACCGCCAATCTACAGGCGGGCGATGTCATCGTTGATCATTTTCTTGGCGCGGCGGCGCCGGTCGGTCCAAGCCAGGCCGGCACCGGTACCGCCCGGAGCCAGCCGAAGGGGCGGCGTGGCGATGAACGCTGGTCCCGGGAAGCGATCAACCTTGGCGCCCTGCAATCCCTTGATGGAGATATCAAGCTGGCCGCCAAGAAGCTGGTATTTCGCCGCTACCCCTTTGAAGAACCGCGTCTGCATCTGACTTTGGCTGACGGCGTGTTGCGGGTCGAGGATCTGACGGGCCGGTTGTTCAAGGGCAATGTGGGGTTGCGCGCTACCCTGAATTCCCGGCCATTGCCCGGCCTGGGCCTGTCGGTACAACTGCGCGGCGCCGATATTAACCAGGCCATGCGCACGGCGCTGCAATTGGACCAGGTAAGCGGCCTGTTGGATTTCACGGGCAAGTTTCAGGCAGCGGGATCCTCGCAATGGGATCTGGTCAACGCCCTGTCCGGCAAGGCAAATGTTCATGCTGTCAATGGCGTGATCCGTGGCTTCGATATGAAAAACTTTTCCGAACGCCTGGCCCGTCTGAACAAGGCGCCGGACTTCCTCAACCTTGTGCAACGGGCGTTTTCCGGCGGCGAAACCAAATATCAAAGGGTCGATGGAACCTGGAACATCCGAAACGGCGTTGCCGAAACCCAGGATATGCTGGCCCAGCTGGACGCCTCGCAGGCAACGATCAAGGGCAAGGTGCGCCTGCCTGCCTGGAACATGGACCTGCGCGCTGTACTGCGCCTGACCGATCACAGCGACGCCCCGGATATGGGCGTCCACTTGTACGGCCCCCTGGACCAACCCCGGCACAATGTTAAGACGGCGCAGCTGGAACGCTGGCTATTGGCCCGCCTGGGCCGGGAATTGCTGGGCAAGAGCGCGAAAAGCAAAGGCCTCGGCAAATTGTTGGACGCCGTCACAGGTGGTGGCCGATCATCCACACAAACCCAGCAGCAACCAACGACCAGCCAATCGGAACAGCAACAGCAGCAACAGCAGGCTGATCCGACCCAACAATTGATCCAGGGACTGTTTAAATCACTGAAAAAGAAGTGAGCCCAAGTGGTCCGATTCTAACGGATGGTACCCATCCGTGAGGATCGAAAGACCACTAGACTCTCAAAGACTCGTGGTTCGCACCACGAGGGCTATGGGCGGACCTATTGGATTGGTGAGAAATCCGTCGGGGCGAGGATCTTATTCGCCTGCTGCTTCAGGGCGCCCAGGGGGGCGGTTTTTTCCCGGAACGCGGCCCAGTCGGGATCCTGGTCCATGATGGCCCGGCGCTGCTCGCGGTCGCCCATGCTCTCGTAGGCCCACATGAAGACGATTTGGTTTATCGGGCCGACTTCAGTGGTGAAAAAGCCGATCAGCTGACCCAGATGTTTTTTCTGCACGGGCAGGCCGTGTTCCTTGTAGACCTGGATCCAGGCCTTCATCTTACCGGGATGGAAATCGTAAGTGCGATGATCGATGATCATTGGGTATCTCCCTGATTGCCGGCCGCCCTTTGCAGCCGGCCTAGAATATAAACACGTACCGCGCGGCTAAGGCCGGCCGTACGTTGTGCGTCAATTTCGGAAATTAGCTCTGTCATGCTACGGCGATCCGCCCGGGCCATGCGGCGGAATTCATCCCAGAAGGCCCGTTCCATGGACAGACTGGTCTGATGCCCGGCGATACGGAAAGACCGGCGCAGCAGCTCTTCATCATCACCGGGCATGGCGGCGTGGCGCTATTTTGGGCCGAGCATTTTCTTTGGTTGCACGAAACGGTCAAAGTCCGCCTCCGCCACCAGTTTCAGCTCCAGCGCCGATTGCTTCAGGGTCAAACCCTTCACATGGGCGTGCTTGGCAATCTTGGTGGCGTTGTCATAGCCGATATGGGGCGCCAGGGCGGTCACCAGCATCAACGACTGCGCCATCAGATCGGCGATGCGGCCTTCATTGGCCTTGATCCCGACGACGCAATTGTCAGTGAAGCTGTTGGCGGCATCGCCCAGCAGTTGGATTGATTGCAGCAGGGAATAGATCATCACCGGCTTGAAGACATTCAACTCCATATGCCCATTGGCGCCCGCGATGGTGACCGTGGTGTGGTTGCCGAAGACCTGGGCGCAGACCATGGTCATGGCCTCGCACTGGGTCGGGTTGACCTTGCCCGGCATGATGGAGGAACCGGGTTCGTTCTCCGGCAGGCTCAATTCCCCCAGGCCCGAGCGGGGCCCTGAGCCCAGCAACCGGATGTCAGAGGCAATTTTCATCAACGAGGTCGCCAGGGTGTTCATGGCGCCCGAGGCCTCGACAATCGCATCGTGGGCGGCCAGCGCCTCGAACTTATTCGCCGCCGTCTTGAACGGCTGGCCCGTCATGGAAGCTATTTGCGCCGCGACGCGCTTGTCGAAACCGACCGGGGCATTCAGGCCCGTGCCCACCGCCGTGCCGCCCTGGGCCAATTGATAGAGCCGGGGCAGTGTGTCCTTCACCCGCGCGATACCGTATTTGACCTGGGTCGAGTAGCCGGAGAATTCCTGACCCAAGGTCAACGGCGTTGCGTCCTGCAAATGGGTGCGGCCGATCTTGATCAGTTTGTTGAAGGCCTTTGCCTTAGCCTCCAAGGCGCCGTGCAGATGGGTCAACGCCGGGATCAGCAATTGATCGATCTGGCGCACCGCCGCCACGTGCATGACGGTAGGAAAAGTGTCGTTGGAGGATTGGCTCATATTACAATGATCGTTGGGGTGCACCGGCGTCTTGCTGCCCATCTTGCCCTTCAGGATCTCAATTGCCCGGTTCGAAATCACCTCGTTGGCGTTCATATTGCTTTGCGTGCCCGAGCCGGTTTGCCAGACCACGAGCGGGAAATGGTCGTCAAGCTGCCCGTTGGCGACTTCCCTGGCGGCACGGACAATGGCGCGGCCGCGCCTTTTATCCAGAACGCCCAGCTCCATGTTGGCTGCCGCCGCCGCCCCTTTGACGATGCCGAAGGCATGCACGGCCGGCAGGGGCATGCGTTCCCAACCGATCTTGAAATTCTGCCTTGATCGTTCGGTCTGCGCGCCCCAATAACGGTCGGCCGGTACCTTGAGAGGACCAAAGCTGTCGGTTTCTGTGCGGGTTTTGATCTTGTCTTTGCTCATTGGCCCATAAGCCTCCATCATTGGCGGAAGTTAGCAGAAAAACAGGGATAGCACGCATGAACGTATTGTTGAATGGAGGCATAGCACAACGGGGCCTCGATCTCCTATCCAAACGCTTTGGCGACCGGGTCAGTCTGCGGCATATCGCGGGCAACACGGCGATAGATGCCGAAACCATGGCCTGGGCCGAAGCCATGGTCAGCGTCAATTATGATGCCGCGATGGCGGCGGCGCCGAATTTGCGGCTGCTGCAAATTCCCGCTTCCGGCCTGGATGCCATAGACCTTGCCGCCGTGCCGGCCGGGGCCGTCATTTGTAATGTCTATGAGCACGAAGTGGCGATCGCGGAATACGCCTTTAACGGCATGTTGGAATGGGTCGTCGGCCTGGCCCGGCGCAACAGAGCTTTCAAATCCGGCGACTGGACCGGCACGCCATCTTTGGGCGGTGAGACGCGGGGCGAGTTGGCGGGCATGACGGTGGGCTGCCTGGGCTATGGCAATATCGGCCGGGCCGTGGCGCGACGGGCCCAGGCGTTTGAGATGAAAGTCATGGCCCTGACCCGAAACCCGCGGCCGCTGGATCCCACACCGGCCTTCATGGGCGGCTACGACCAACGCGGCGAGATCTTGGGCGCGGTGGATTTTCTGGTCATCTGCTGTCCGCTGACGGAAGAAACCCGCGGTATAATTGGGCGGGGGGAGCTGACGGCCATGAAAAGCAGCGCGGTGGTGATCAACGTGGCCCGGGGTCATATCGCCGACGAGGACGCATTGTTCGAGGCGCTGTCAAAGGACGTTATCGGCGGCGCCATCCTGGATACCTGGTATCAATACCCCACGGCGGATGATCGCCGGGTTCGCCCATCAAAACATACCTTTCATGAACTGGACAATGTGCTCATGACGCCGCATATTTCCGGCTGGTCGGAAGGCCAGCAGCAACGACGCTGGGCCAAGACCGGCGATAATATTGAAGCTTTGATGACGGGCGGCGATCTGATCAACGTGATGCGCCCGGCCCAGTCCTAGAGTAGGAATTTCCGTATGCAGGATCATTATGAAACCCTTTTGCTGGATCGGCCCCAGGATTATGTCCTCAGGGTCACCATCAACCGCCCCGACCGCCGCAATGCCATGAACACCCAGGTGGGTCGCGATATGCTGGAATTGTTCACCGGCCTGTTGCTGGATCCGGGCGATACCCGCACGGTGATCCTGACCGGCGCCGGCGACAAGGCCTTTTGCGCCGGCGGTGATCTGAAAGAGCGGGATGGCATGACGGACGAGACCTGGCGTCTGCAACACGCGATCTTTGAACAGGCGATCTATAACCTCATGGATTGCCCGGTGCCGGTGATCGCGGCCGTCAATGGCTCGGCCTTTGGCGGGGGCTGCGAAATGGCCCTGGCGGCGGATTTCATCTATGCCGCCGAGGGCGCCCGCTTCGCCCTGACCGAGATTACCCTTGGCATCATTCCAGGCTGTGGCGGCACCCAGAACCTGCCGCGCGCCGCCGGCTCCCGCCGGGCCAAGGAAATCCTCTATACGGGTACGCCGTTTACCGCCAGCGAAGGTCTGGAATGGGGCATCGTCAACAAGGTTGTCGCGGCGGATGAACTGATGCCGGCGGCGCTGGAAACAGCGGCCCGGATGGCCGGCAATGGCCCCCTGGCCCTACGCCAGGCCAAACGCTCCGTCAATCTGGGTATGGGGACAGACCTGAATACCGCCCTTGGCATTGAGATTGAGGCATATAACCGCCTAGTGCCGACCGAGGACCGCCATGAAGGCGTCCTGGCCTTCAACGAGAAGCGCAAAGCCAAATTTGTAGGCCGCTAGAGACCTGTAATAGAGCGAACAGTTTAGGAGTATTGAGATGACCGATGACACTGGCTTGATCAAGATGGTTCTGGGTACGGATTACGAAGACATCCGCGACGGCGTGCGCAAGGTATGCGCCGACTATCCATTGGAATATTGGCGGGGGAAGGACGAGATCG
>JABIRL010000309.1 GCA_018667855.1 Rhodospirillaceae bacterium | reverse complement strand
TGGAGCAGCTTTCACCCGGTTGCCCACGCGCGTGGGCAACCGGGTGAAAATTCCTCCATGCCGTCGGTAAAGGCGGTTAAAGTATGCGAACGGAAAAAGGGCGCATACCGAGCGTGTGGAGCAGCTTTCACCCGGTTGCCCACGCGAATGGCCGAGAGGCTGATGGCCGGCTCCATGGGGATGCCGCCGTAGTCTTTCATCCAGCGAATGGTCTCGTAGGATTTTCCGATCAGGATTTTAGCCAGGGTCTGATCGGTCTTGCCGGCAGTGACCCGCATCAGATCGGCCATGAACTCATCTTCGGTGTAGGACGGCACATCCTCGAATAGAAAGCCGTCGTCCACGTCTTCGGCGTCCGGCACCAAAGGCCGCAGATCCTCGCCCGTGTTGAAGGCGATGCGCAACAGCCCGCCGCTGTAATGGGTATTGCCGCCGCGATCTTTCTCGGGCGCCTTTTCCAGCACCAGGACGCGCTGGGCGCCCTGTTCCCGGGCCGAATTGGCCGCCGCCAGGGCCGCGTTGCCCGCACCCACTACAATGACATCAAAATCCGACATGCAAACCAACTCCCATCCCAACAACAAACCAACACCAGACCAACAATTATGGAGACATTATGGGGGAGGGGCGAGGGCTTTGGAAGCGGTCAATCAGCGATCTTGGCGATATTGCGCGGGAATGGTAGATACATATCAAACATAATCATGAGGATCCGCAAATGAGCCGTTTGAAATTTGGCGCCTTTTTGGCCCCCCATCATCCCATTGGTGAAAACCCGACCCTGCAGTTTCGCTCGGACTTAGATTTCGTCGCCCATCTCGACCGTCTGGGCTATGACGAATTCTGGTGCGGAGAGCATCATTCCACCGGCTGGGAAGTTATCGCCTCGCCGGAGATGTTTTTGGCCGCCGCCGGCGAGAAAACCGCGCGGATCAAGCTGGGCACCGGCGTGGTTTCCCTGCCCTATCACCATCCGTTCCTGGTGGCCCAGGGCATGGTGCAGCTGGACCATATGACCAACGGCCGGGCCATCTTCGGCTCCGGCCCCGGCGCGCTTGCTTCCGATGCCTATACCATGGGCATGGACCCCATGACCCTGCGGGACCGCCAGGACGAAGCCATTGGCGTCATTCGCAAATTGCTGCGAGGCGAAGAGCGTTTCGACCACGATAGTGAATGGTTCACCCTGCGCGAGGCGAAGCTGCAATTGCTGCCCCTGCAGGAAGATCTGCCCTTTGCCGTCGCCTCCATGATCAGCCCGTCCGGCATGACGCTGGCGGGCAAGCACGGCACCGGCGTGCTGTCCATTGGTTCCATGTCCGAGGAAGGCTTACAGGCCCTGCCGACGCAATGGAGTTTCGCCGAGGATGCGGCTAAGGAGCACGGCAACATCGTCGATCGGAAGAACTGGCGCATCGTCATGTTCTGGCACATCGCCGAGACCCGGGAACAGGCCCGCGCCGAGGCCAAGGACGGCCTGCTGCGCTGGCATAACGAATATACCGTCGGCACCCTGATGCGGCCCGGTGTGGAAGCCTTCAAGAACCCTGATCACGCGGTGGATGAATTCGCCTATGCCGACGGCGCCAGCGCCGTGATCGGCACGCCGGATGATCTGGTGGCGAAAATTCGCGAGATTTCACAGCTGACGGGCGGCTTCGGCACCGTTATCGGTTTTGTTCATGACTGGGCCAACCGCGAGAACACCAACCGCAGTTGGGACCTGGTCGCCCGATATGTCATCCCTGAGGTCAACGGCATGCTGGACGGCTATCGTGAATCCCGCCAGTTCGTGGTGGAGAACCGGGGCTCCTTCGATCGGGCCCGCGAGGCGATCATGGACAAGATCATGTCCAACGACAAAGCCGCCGCCGCCCTAAAACTTGGCACCACCTCCAGACCCGCCATGGCGCCCCATTCCTCGCCCGATCTGGACAAGGAAGCCGGCGACTAGTCGCTGAATTTCTCATTGCAGGCCGCGACCGCGGCCCGGCGCTTATGCGCCGCCCCCGCGGAGCGGTGCGCCTCGGCGCGCAAGCGTGAGCGATAACCATTAGGCCTATTTTGAAATAGGACTAATGGTTCCACCAGGGCATGTCGGAGAACGACCGCATGTCGATTTCATGGCTCCAGGTCGATCGATGCTGCTGGGCCAGATGGAAGTATGTATCGGCGATCCTCTCGGGCAGCATCAGGCCATCATGCTCCATGCCGCGGGTTTCCCGTAGCTGCTGGAAGCGCTCCGCGCCCAACATCTTGCCCAGGGTATCGGGCGCATCGACGGAGCCGTCGACCACGATATGGGCGATATGAATGCCCTTGGGCCCGAACTCCGCATTCAGGGACTGGCATAACAGGCGCCGCCCGCCCATGGCGGCGGCGTGGGAATGCTGGCCTTTGTTGCCGCGCACCGCCGCCGTGGCCGAAGTAACCAGAATTGTGCCCCGACCGCGCTCTTCCATCAGCGGGCAGAGGGTGGAGGCAACGCGAAACAGCGCGAAGGTCGCCATGCGCCAACCCATTTCGAAAGCCTTGTACGTGGTGTCCGCCAAGGCCCGGTCGCCGATCTGGGCGCCCAGATTAAACACCACGACTTCGATCGGCCCGATATCGGCCTCCACCGCCGTGATCCGTGCCTCGATGCTATCGGGCTCGACCGCGTTCAGCAGATAGCCTGATGCGGAGCCGCCTTCGCCCTCGATACTCCCTACCAGCCGGTCCAGACCCTCTTGGTCGGTGCGCCGGCACAAAACCGCATGATAGCCCTCGCGGGCAAATCGTTTTCCCACGGTGCCGCCAATACCGGCACCGGCGCCAATTACCAAACAGACAGGTTTCACGGTTTCATCCCTCCTTGCACGTTGGATCTTTCGGATCCCGGCGACCACAGTACGCGATCCGGACGGACTGTTAATAGGGGTCGGACTTCACGATCTTTGGCATTATGCCTGGAAATTATGGTTACAATTATGTTACGATACGGCAGGCAGTGAGGGCAGCCTGCAACATTATCAATTTGGTATTCGCCAAAGCGAGGGCTCTCATGTGCGAATTTCCCACCATTATAGGTAGGCGTGGTCACGCGCCCGCCACAGAACATCCAGCCGCTTATCCCGGACGCCCGTCGCCGTTGCCGGGAGGGCTCTGCGGATGACACGAATTCTGGTCGTTGAAGACGATAGGGTCCACCGGAAGATAATCCGGGAGATCCTCGCCCCCCATGGCTATGATGTGATGGAAGCTGCGGACGGTATTGAAGCCATACATATGCAGCGTGACCATGGCTTTGACCTTATCCTGACGGATGTGGTGATGCCCGGCATGGAGGGTATCGAAACCGTGCGCGAACTGACCCGCCTGTACCCGGACCTCCGGATCATCGCCATCTCGGCCTATAAGGAAGGCTACCTTGCGGCGGCGGAAAAATTGGGCGCCATGGCGACCATCGAAAAACCCTTTGATCCGCACGCCCTGGCCGCCTGCGTGGAAAGCTGCCTGCGGCGGGGGCATTGAACCCGCAAATCGAGAATAGATGTAGGAGGTTATTATCGGAGATATCAGGCAAGTTGTTCCTTTGGTTCAAATTTCTCCAAAACTAAAATCAACCAGCACGTAATTTTAGATTTTAGTCGAAAACTAAAACTGTGGACTCCACTGACACAGGCGTCAGGCCTCTAATTTCTGCCTAATCCCCCTAAAACACGCCCTTGTCCCGCATCGCCGCGATGTCGGCGTCGGTGTAGCCCACGTTACGCAAATTCGCTTCCGTGTGCTGGCCAAGCGCCGGCAGGTCGAACACCACCTGGCCCGGTTCGTTGCGGAATTTCATGGGGATGCCGATGTGCTCCCAGCCGCGGTCGTCCTCGATGATCATCTCGCGGTGGCGCAGTTGCGGGTCGTCGGCGCCTTGGCGCAAGTCGTTGACGGGGGCGAAGGCGGCATCGACGCCGTCGAACCAGTCCACCCAGTAGGCTTGGGTTTCGGAGAGGAACGTCTCCGTCAGAAATTCCTTGGCCGGGTTCTGATTGGGGCCGGGGGGCGGTTGGCAGACATCGATCAGGTCGGGGCGGCCCATTTTGTTCAATATCGCGGCGGCGAAATGCATCTCGGCCCCGCCCAGCACAATGTGCTTGCCGTCCTTGGTCTCGTAAATATTGTACATGGCGTTGCCGCCCCAGGAGCGCTCGTCCTTGGGATTGGGGGCGCGTTTCTCGGCGAATACCGGACCCACGTTGTTGGGCATGGCGGCGATCAGGCTATCCATCATGGCCAGGTCGATGTAGTCGCCTTTATTGGTATCCCGGCGGCGGTACAGCGCCATCAGGACAGCGGATAATCCCATCATGGATGACAACATGTCCGCATTGGCGATGGCGGGGATGGCGGGAACGCCGTCGGGGCCCAGATTGACGCTGAGGATGCCGGCATAGGCCTCCGTCGCCATGTCGTGGGCGGGTTTTTTCGCGTACGGGCCGTCCTGGCCAAAGGCGGACAGCGAGGCATAGACGATGCCCGGATGGCGCGCGGCGACGGCGTCATAGCCGACGCCCAGGCGGTCGACGACGCCGGGGCGGAACGCCTCGATCATCACATCGCAGCTTTCCGCCAGGCGCAGGGCGGCTTCCACGCCTTCCTCGGTCTTCAGGTTCAGCTGCACGCTTTGTTTGTTGCGGTGAGTGTTGGCGAAGAACACCGTGGTGCCGTCCCGTTCCGCGCCGATCACCCGGTTCGGCTCGCCGCCGTTGATAGGTTCCAGCTTAATCACCTCGGCCCCATGGTCGGCCATCATCTGGGTCAACAGCGGACCCGGCAAAAAGAGCGAGAGGTCGAGGACGCGGATACCTTCGAGTTTCATGATCGTAATTTCCTAGATGGCGTTGCTTTCGCGCAGATCGGCGATTTCGTCCGATGAATAGCCCAATTCGGACAGAATGTCTTCGCTGTCGGCGCCCAATTTGGGGCCGGGGCGATCGGGAATGGGTTCGCCCAAACGGATGGGATTGTTCATCAGTTTCAAATCCGGCCGGTCGGGATGGTTGACGGTCTGCACCCCGCCCCGGTCCCGGAAATAGGGATTGTCCAGGGCGGTGGCCAGATCGTTGACCGGGCCGGCGGGCACCTCGCCCGCGAAATGCGCCAGCCAGTCCGCCGTGGTGCGTTTGATCAGCACCCGGTCCAGCATCAGGGTCAACTCATCCCGGTTTTCGTGGCGGCCGTCGTAATCCAGAAAGCGCGGGTCGGTCTTCCAGCCCGGCTGTTCTATCTTGTCACACAGGGCCTCCCAGAACTTCTGGGTTTGCGCCATGACAAAGATCCAGCCGTCCTGGCTGCGGTACAGCTGCGACGGTACGATGAAGGGATGGCCCGAACGGGGCACCCGGTCCGTCACGTCCCCCTCGTTCAGATACCACACGGCCGGATAGCTCAATTGATGCATGGCCACGTCATAGAGGGAGACTTCCAGGTCCCGGCCCCGGCCCGTCTGCTTGGCCTGATTGATCCCGGCCAGCAAAGCCACAGTGCAGGTCATGCCGGTCATGTAATCGACAATGGACAGGCCCATGCGCGCCGGCGGGCCGTCCGGTTCCCCACTCAGGTGCAGGAAGCCGGCCTCCGCCTGCATGAGAAAATCATAGCCCGGCCAGCCGGCCCGCTCCCCGTGATTGCCATAGGCCGAGACATGGGCGCAGACGATGGCCGGATTATGGGGTGCCAGGTCCTCGTGGCGCAGGCCAAGCTTTTTCGGTTGGTCGCCACGCAGGTTATTGGTCAGGCCATCGGCCGTCGCCACCAGCTTGTGGAACACCGCTTTGCCGTCGGGGTGTTTCAGATCCAGGCTCAGCGATCGTTTGTTGCGGTTGAAGGCCTGATAGAACTGACTGTCCGCCTCACCCAGATGATGGGGTCCCACGTGCCGCGAAACATCGCCGCCTGTTTGGCGGTTTTCGATCTTGATCAGATCGGCGCCCAAATCGGCCAGAAAGCCCGTGCCGTACGGCCCCGCGCCATAATGTTCTACCGCGACAATGCGCAGGCCGGCCAGCGGTAAACTCACACCGGGTTCCTTTCCACCAGCTGCCGGGCGATGATGATGCGCTGCATCTCGTTGGTGCCCTCACCGATGCACATCAGGGGCGCATCGCGGTAATAGCGCTCCACATGGAACTCCTTGGAATAGCCGTAGGCGCCATGGATGCGCATACATTCCGTGGCGTTCTCCAACGCGGATTCAGACGCGAACAGCTTCGCCATCCCCGCCTCCATATCGCAGCGTTCGCCCTTGTCGTAGGCAGTGGCGGCGCTTTCCACCAACAGGCGGGACGCTTCACAACGGGTGGCCATATCGCCCAGCTTGGCCTGGATCGCCTGGTGCTGGCAGATCGGCTTGCCCATGGTCTCGCGGACCTGGGAATAGGACGTTGCGTCCTTCAACGCCGCATTGGCGATACCGACGCCGCGCGCCGCCACATTGATGCGGCCAAGTTCAAGCCCGCCAACCGCGTGGCGGAAGCCGGAGCCTTCCTCGCCACCAATCAGACGGTCGGCCGGGATACGGTAGTCATCGAATACCAACTCGGCCGAATCGATACCCTTGTAGCCGAGCTTTTCCAGCTTGCGCCCGACGGTGAAGCCGGGGCCTTTCTCGGCGATAAACAAAGACGTGCCCTTGTGCCGGGGTTGGGCCTCCGGGTCGGTCTTTACCAGCAAAGCGACGCAGCCGCCTTCGATACCATTGGAAATCCAGGTCTTGGTGCCGTTGATGACATAATCATCACCATCGCGCACGGCGCGGGTGCGAATGGCCTGAAGATCAGTGCCGCAGTTGGGTTCGGTCAGGGCCAGGGCGCCGCGCAACTCGCCCGTGGCGAAACGCGGCAGAAAGGCGCGCTTTTGTTCCTCGGTACCGAAACGCTCCACCGCCGCCGACATGATCAGATGGGAATTGAAAATACCGCTGAGCGACATCCAGACTTCGGAAACGATGGTGACGATTTTCGCATAAGTGCCGGCGGGCAGACCCAGACCGCCGTATTCCTGGCCGATGGTGGCCCCGAACAGGCCGAGCTCTTTCATCTGTTCGACCATTTCGTGAGGATAAATATCCCCATGATCGAATTCCAGAACCTTGTCGCGGACCTCCCGGTCCAGCCATTTTTGCACCGCGTCCAGCAAGTGCATCTCGTCCTCGCGGGTGATGGTTTCGCCCGCGCGGTTGGTCAGTGTCTCGTTCATGATCAGTCCCCTTGCTCAGCGGCCAACATCTTGTCATCGACGCCATGGCCCCGTTTCGGCACCAGTACAGTGCGCTGATAGCTCATGACCAGGGTGCCGTCCTGTTTATAGGCGCGGGTATCCACGGTGACCATGCCCTGGGTGGGGCGGGACTTGGATTCCCGTTTCGACCGGACCTCGGATTCCGCATACAGGGTATCGCCATTGAAGACCGGCGCCGGCATGGAGATATCGGTCCAGCCCAGATTTGCGATGGCCTTCTGGCTGACGTCCGAAACACTCATCCCCGCCACCACGGCCAGGGTCAGGGCGGAATTGACGATGGGCTTGCCGAATTCGCTGTGCTTGGCGTATTCGGCATCGAAATGCAGGGGATGTTGGTTCATGGTCAGCAAGGTGAACCAGGTATTATCCGCCTCCGATATGGTGCGGCCCGGCCGGTGCTCGTAAACATCACCGATTTCGAAATCCTCGTAATAGCGGCCGAAAGATTCTCGATAACGGTTTTCGCCTGTCTTTATGGCGCCGTCTCTCATGCTTATGTCTCCTCAAATCAAATACGCGATTTTGGCCATTCTCCGGGGGCCGGGGTCCTAGGTCAATGCAACCCTATGAATGGCCGTGTTTGATCAGCTATAACAGAGGAAAATATGGACAGAATAGGAGCCGGCCGTCGCCGGAAGCGTAATGGACCTTTCATTTACCGAAGAGCAAATCGCGGTGCGCGATACCATCGCCAAGCTGTGTGAGAAATACGACGACGCCTATTGGCTGGCCCGGGACACGGACGGCGAGTTCCCTGAAGATTTCGTCAAGGATATCGCGGACGGCGGCTGGCTGGGTATCGCCATGCCGGAGGAATACGGCGGCTCGGGCCTGGGCGTGACCGAGGCGGCGTTGATGATGCAGACCATCGCGCAGACGGGCGCGGGATTTTCCGGCTGCTCGGCGATACATATCAATATTTTCGGCCCGCATCCCCTTGTGGTGCACGGCAGCGATGAACAGCGCAACCGCCTGTTGCCGCGGCTGATCGCGGGCACGGATCGCACCTGTTTTGGCGTGACCGAGCCCAATGCCGGCCTGGATACCACGCGGATCGAAACCAAGGCGGAATGGGATGGCGAGAAATACATCGTCAATGGGCGCAAGATGTGGACCTCCACGGCGCAGACCGCCAACAAGATCCTGTTGCTGGCCCGTACCGCCCCCCGGGACGCGGGCGCCAAGCCGACCGAAGGCATATCCCTGTTCTATACCGATTTTGATCGGGACTATTGCGAGGCCCAGGTGATCGAGAAAATGGGCCGCAAGGCGGTGGATTCAAACGCCACATTTTATGACAATCTGCCCGTCCCAGAATCCGACCGGGTCGGCGAGGAAGGCAAAGGGTTTTATTATCTGCTGGACGGCATCAACCCCGAACGCATTCTGGTGGCGGCGGAAGCCGTGGGCCTGGGCCGTGCCGCCCTGCGCAAGGCGGTCGACTATGCCAATGAACGGGTGGTGTTCGACCGGCCCATCGGCATGAACCAGGCCATCCAGCACCCCTTGGCGGCCTGCTGGGCGCATCTGGAGGCCGCCGACGCCGTGGTGTGGAAAGCGGCAACCCTGTACGACAGCGGCCAGCCCTGCGGGGCCGAGGCCAATGCCGCGAAGTATCTGGCGGCGGAAGCCTGTTTCAAGGCCTGCGAGCAGGCCGTGATGACCCACGGCGGCATGGGCTATGCCAAGGAATTCCATGTGGAGCGTTACATGCGGGAAAGCTTCATCGCCCGCATCGCGCCGGTCAGCCGCGAGATGATCCTGAACTTCATCGGCCAGCACGTCCTCAAAATGCCCCGGTCTTATTAGTGGCAAAAGATAAGGAAGCTCTCACATCACGTCATTCCCGCGAAAGCGGGAATCCATGCCGACGGCCTCTGGAATGGACTCCCGCTTTCGCGGGAGCGACATGGTCGTCGCTTTGAGTGGGCGCCATGCTTTGAGTTTGCTGATCATTTATTGGGACAAACACAAATGAGTGGTGCATTGGACGGCTATCGGGTCGTCGATATTACCTCGATCCTGTCGGGGCCGTACGGTACGCAGCTGCTGGGCGATGCGGGCGCCGACGTGATCAAGGTGGAGGCGCCGCCGAAGGGAGATTCAACCCGCTACATGGGTCGTGGCCGCAGCGCCAATATGAGCGGGCCGTTCCTGAATTCCAATCGCAACAAACGCTCCATCGCCCTGGACCTGAAACAGGACAGCGGCAAGGAGGCGCTGCGGGCGTTGATCAAGTCGGCCGATGTGCTGGTCCACAACATGCGGCCCCAAGCCATCGCGCGGCTGGGTTTCGCTTACGAGGATGTGCGCGCGATCAAGCCCGATATCGTCTATTGCGGCTGCTACGGTTACTCCCAAAAGGGCCGCTACAAGGACAAGCCCGCCTATGACGACCTGATCCAGGCCTGCTCCGGCCTGGCCGGTTTGTTCGGCGATGTGCAGGGGGAGCCAAAATATGCCCCCACAGTGCTGGTCGACAAACTGACCGGCCTGACCATCAGCCAGGCGGTGACCACGGCGCTGTTGCATCGAGAGCGAACGGGCCAGGGTCAGTTCGTCGAGGTGCCCATGTTCGAGAATATGGTCGCCTTCCTGATGGTGGAGCATCTTTACGAACACAGTTTCGAGCCACCCCTGGGCCCCATGGGCTACAAGCGGTTGACCACGCCCATGCGCCGGCCCAACAAATCCAAGGACGGTTATGTCGCCGTTCTGCCCTATAGCGATGGGCAGTGGCATGCCTTTTTTCGCATTGCCGGACGGGGGGAGCTGGCGGAAGACCCGCGCTTCGCCGATCATGGCACCCGCACGGAACATGTGCATGCCATCTATGGCCTGGTGTCGGAGCTGATCGCGGAAAAAACCACCGGGGAATGGCTTGCCTTGTGTGAAGAGGCGCAGATCCCCGCTATGCCGGTCTTGAGCCTGGACGAGGTTTTCGCCGACCCGCATCTGGCCGATGTGGGTCTGTTCGAACAACATGATCATCCAAGTGAAGGCAAGATCGTGATGACCGCGCCGCCGGTGGGATATTCCGAAAGTCCAGGTTCAATCCGCCGTCAGGCGCCTCGTTTTGGCGAGCAGGGCGCTGAAATACTCACCGAACTGGGATATGACGCCGGCGCTATTGCCGACCTGAAGGCGAGTGGCGCGCTAACGGGAGAGCCGGAATAACATCGTCGCAACATCGTCGCAACAACGTTGCATTTGATGCGAATCGCCTATTTTCCGAAAAATTCGAATTCCCTGCCGGCCGGATTCCCGCATCATTGCTGGCGGAAAAGCCCGCAATTGTCCTAAAACCCAAGCTGGCCGTACGAATCCGAAGTGTGCGCTTGTCAATATGACTTCCCTCTGATACACGGGGCGAATCATCAACCTCTGGCATCAGTGAGAAAATAGATATGAGCAAAGCCGCACTAATCGAGCGTGTTGCCAAAAAAGGCAAACTCTCGAAAGCCGAAGCCGGTCGTACCGTCGATCTGGTCATGGGCGAAATTCAAGCCGGTCTGAAGGCCGCGAAAAAAGAAGGCAAGTACACCATTGGCACCTTCGGAACTTTCTCGGTCACCAAGCGGGCCGCACGCAAGGGCCGCAACCCACAGACCGGCGAACCGATCAAGATCAAGGCTTCCAAGGTTTTGAAATTCAAGCCAGCCGCACAGTTGAAAAAGGCTGCCGGCTGCTAGCTGCGATGCCCGGCGCGCGGATGTGCGCCTAGCGTCTGTTACGGTTATATCTAGGGTTATATAAAGGGGGGTTCGCAGCTTGGCTGCGAACCCCCTTTGCTATTATTTGATCGGGATCGACCATGAACCAATTGAGCGGCGCGGAAGCCCTGGTGCATATGTTACGCGGCCATGGGGTGGATTATATCTTTGGCCTGTGCGGCGATACCTCGCTGCCGTTCTACGATGCCCTGCACCGCCTGAACCATGGCATAACGCACATCCTTAGCCGGGACGAGCGGTCGGCGGCTTATATGGCGGACGGCTATGCCCGGGTCTCGGGCAAGGTCGGGGTTTGCGAGGGACCATCGGGCGGTGGAGCAACATACATCGCGCCGGGCCTGGTAGAGGCAAATGAAAGCTCCATCCCCATTCTGGCCATCACCACCGATATCTCGGTCGGCGCGCGGGGCCGTTATGCCCTGACGGAGCTGGACCAGAGCGCCATGTTCCGTCCTCTGACCAAATGGAACGGCGTCATCGAACGGGCCGAGGATATCCCGAAGATGCTGCGCGCCGCCTTTCGCGAAATGACCACGGGGCGCCCTGGTGCGGCCCACCTGGCGTTGCCCTTCGATGTCCAGAAGGGCGCCGTCGATGCGACCGATATCTGGCATGATGAAGACCTGGGCCGTCATCCCGCCTGGCCCACGGGGCCGGACCCGGCGGCCATCACGAAACTGGCGGCGGTACTGCTGGCGGCGAAGAACCCGGTCGTGGTCTGCGGCGGCGGCGTTGTGCTGGCCGGGGCCGAGGGCGGCCTGATCCGCCTGATCGAACAGCTGGAAATTCCCGTCGCCACGACCATCAGCGGTAAGGGATCAATCCCCGAGGATCATCCCCTGGCCCTGGGCGTGGTGGGCAGCAATGGCGGCGTGCCGGAAACCCGCGCCTTCATGGAGGCCGCCGACCTGATCCTGCTGATCGGCTGCCGCGCGGGCTCGGTCACGACGGAACGCTGGCGCTATCCCAGTCCCGGGGCCTGCAAGGTGGCCCACATCGACAGCGATCCCGGCGTCATCGGCGCCAACTACCCGACGGAAGCCGCCGTGGTCAGCGATGCCAAATTGGCCCTGGCCGCCCTGAATGCCGAGATTGGCGCCCCGACGCCACCCGCCCGTGATTTGAACGAGGCCGCCGTGACCGCGGCCAAGACCGCGAAATTCGCCGCGTTTCACGCCCTGGCGCAAAGCGAGGAACGGCCCATCCGCCCCGAGCGCCTGGTCGCCACCCTGTCAGCGCTGCTGGATGACAGCACGGTGGTGATCGCCGATCCGGGAACGCCGTGCCCCTATCTGTCCGCCTATTACCCGGTGCTGCGCGCGGGGCGGCAATTCTTCTCCAACCGGGCCCACGGCGCCCTGGGCTATTCCCTGCCCGCATCGGTGGGTGCCTATTACGGCCGTCCCGGCGCCAAGATCGTCGCCGTGATGGGCGACGGCAGCTTCGGTTTCAACGCCGGCGAATTGGAAACCGTGGCCCGCCTGGGCTTGCCGATCACATTTATCGTTGTCTCCAACGGTGTCTTCGGCTGGATCAAGGCGGGGCAGAAATCGGGCTTCGATGAACGTTATTTTTCGGTTGATTTCTCCACCACCGATCACGCCCGCGTGGCCGATGCATTCGGCCTGCAAACCTGGCGCGTGGAAGATCCCGACGAACTGCATACCAAGCTGGCGGCGGCCCTGAACTGCCCCGGCCCGTCCCTGGTCGATGTCGTCTGCCAGCCTTTGCAGGAGGCCAACGCGCCGGTCAGTGAATGGGTGGCATAGGTAACTAATCCGGCAGGCCGGCCGCGCGGAGAGCATCGAACAGGCGACCCAGGAAGGCCTTGTCCTTGTTGTATGACATACGGCCGAGCAGATATTTGGCGCTAATACCCGAATTCAGGCGGAGCAATTTTCGAACGTATTCCTTGCCGGCCGTCGTATCGCCGTCGGACATGGCGATAACCGCCAGTCCGGTCAGCGCCGAGATCCGTGTATAAGGGTTGTCGATCTCGGATGCCATGTGGGCCAGGTAAATGGGCTTCGCCTGTTCAAATTGCCCGATCATAAGGTGGCCAAAGGCAAGGTAATTCGCAACCCATTCCGGATAATAGGGCTCAAGCCGCATGGATCGCTCGATCAGGGCAATACCTTCCTCGACCTGGCCGCTGGATACTTTGAAGCTTCCCGCATTGGAAACGACCATCCCTGACGAAGGGTCCAGTTCCATAATGCGGTCGGCATGTTCAATTGCGCGCTGATGGTTGCCGTCCAGCAATTCCAGCCAACCCAGCACCGCATGGCTCTCGGCATTGTCTTCGATGGCAAGGGCGCGTTCGGCGAATTCCCGTGCCATTGCCGCATTTTCCGCGAAACCGCCATCGATACCCAGCATGATCTTCTGATAGTGGGACCAGCCCATGTTGATATTCGAAAGAACATTGTCGGGCGCGCTTTCATAGGCCTCGCTGAACCGCCGATGGGCTTCCAGGTGCGCTTCCGGCGTCGCGGTCGTAAAATATCGACGGCCTTCCACGAACAGGCGAAATAGTTCCGGATCACCGGCCCGTATGCGCCATGTTCGCGCCTGCTGGCCAAGTGTCAGCTCAATCTGCATGGCCTCCAGTATTTGCTGGGTGATGTCGTCCTGAACCTGGAACAGATCGTCCAACCGCCGGTCATAGCGTTCGGCCCAGATATGACGGCCGTCGGTGGCGTCGATCAACTGCGCCGTGATCCGCAGCTGATCGCCGGCCCGTTGTATGCTGCCTTCCAGGACGTAACGCACGCCCAGCTGTTCAGCGACCTGCTGCACCAAAACCGCCTTGTTTTTAAATGTGAAGGTGGAATTTCGTGCGATGACCGACAGATCGGAAGACCCGGCAAGCACGGCGATGATGTTTTCGGTCAGGCCGTCACCAATATAATCCTGGCTGGGGTCACCGGACAGATTGTCGAACGGCAGCACCGCGATCGAGGGTTTTTGCGGCATCGAATAAGTGAATTCGGCCGCATCCTCCAGCGGCGATTTTTCCGGCTCGATGGCCGCAGGGCCGCTGGGCGACCATTGCCACAAATGGACCGGACGGGCGATGTTCTTAAGCTCTTGTTCGCCACCGTCTTCCCAGGTCATTTCCAGACGATCACGGACTTGGCGATAGGCATCGTCCGACAGCCCAACACCGCCCGGTTCGGAAAGTGCCTCCAGGCGGGCCGCGATATTGACACCATCGCCCAATAAATCATCACCTTCAGCGACAACGTCACCGACATTAATGCCGATACGGAATCTGATCTGACGATCCCCCGCCGTGTCCCTGTTGCGTTCCGCCATGCCTTCCTGAATGGCGACGGCGCAACGCACCGCGTCCACGGCGCTGGCGAATTCAAGCAGCAAACTGTCGCCGGCCGTATTGGCGATCCGGCCACCATGATCCCCAATCAAAGGATCTATCAATTCGACGCGATGCATTCGGAAGGCGCGCAGGGTGCCTTCCTCGTCCGCGCCAACAAGCCGCGAATAGCCGACGATATCGGCGGCGACAATAGCCGCCAGTCTGCGTTGGGCTTTTTCCGACATGGTGACAGTCTACCGCTTCGGGGTTTGGCAATCCACGTGTGAGAAATACGGGTTAAAGTGCAAGGGCCCGGTCCCTGGCACAGGCCAGCAGGGAATAGCGGGTTCTGATGCGGGCGGCCAGTTCGGCCGGCCAGACATCAGTTTCCACCAGATCGAGAAATTGATCGAGCATATTGGGAAATTGGGCTTCATGTTCGATATGCGTGGCGGGCGGCAAAGCCAGAACGAAACCATCCTGATCGACATTGGCGGTCAGACCGGGAAAATCCGCCTGCCAGCCCGCAAGCGCCGCATTGAGGTCGATGTCGCCATGGGGCCGCAGACGCATTTCCGGCTTGAAGCCGGTCGCGGGTCCATTTCTGACGGTCAGCTCGGCCTTGGCGCCCCGTGCGGTGAAATCCTGAAGATCGCCACCGCCTTCCGCTTCGCGCAGGCCCCAATCGCAATATTGGCGGACATGGATGCCGCATAGCCGATAATCGATCCGGCCGTTGCAGGCCAGGTTCAGGCGGTCGCCTTCCACCACCTCGGCCAGATATTCGGGAAAGGCCATCTCTCCGGTACTTTCACGGAACAGATCCAGCGGCACCGCCAGGGTCCAGCGTGCGGCTTCCAGGATCTCCACGTCACGGTCCGTATCGAAGTGATGATCCGGCGCGATGATCCACTGCGCCTGATCCACATAATGGGATTGGATATCCACCAGTCCATCGCCCTGCATGTCGCTGTCATAGAACCAGGACGGCCGTTGCAGGGGCCGGCCGTCGACCATTTTGAGCAAGTGATGGGTTGAGGAAAATTCCAGCGCCGGCTCTCCATCCCCGTCCAAGGCGCCGAACACCGACGGCGTGGCGATGATAGCATTGCGCAGACGAGCGAAGGCGCTGTGCCGTCCCGTCATGATGTCCACGGCCAGGGGCATGGCTTCGGTGATGGCCTCAAGGTGCGGCAGGGCGGCGCTGTCGGTCAGCCAGGGTTTGTCGGCCAGAACATGGAACCCTTCGTCGTGCAGGCGGTGCATCAGGGGCAATCGAAGCCCGTTGCGTCCGGCCAGAATGACGATCCGGCCCGGCCGTTCGGTGATCAATGCTTCCAGCGCGCCGGCGCCAATATGCCGTTCCAGGCGCCACTTGGTCGGCGCCGCCTCGCGGTTGTTGAAACTCTCGATCAGGGCCACGAACTTATCGGCATCCGGCCCCGGCGGCGCGTACAGATGGATGGTTTGATCGACCCGGTCGCTGTGGCGGGAAAGCAATAACGCGGCGTGGAAATGGCCGGGATCGTATACTGAAACCGTATGGGCCATGGATCGCCTATTGCAGCGCCGCGCAGGCCTGCTGGATCAGGTCGCCGCCCCTGATCAGGTCGGCTTCCGGCGCGACGAAACTGGCCCTGAAGTATGGCGACAGACCATAAGCCTCGCCCTGCACGACGGCGACGCCGACGGAATCGAGCAGATACATGGTGAAATCGGTGTCGTTTTCAATGACGCGGCCGTCCGGTGCCCGCTTGCCCATGGTGCCGGCGCAGGAGCAGAAAATATACATCGCCCCATCGGGCAGATCGCAGCTCAAACCTTCCGCTGCATTCAGTTTTTCGAACAGCATATCCCGCCGGCGCTGTAAATTCGCGGCCCGCTCGACCAGTAAATCCTGGGGGCCGTTCAGGGCGGCAACGGCCGCCGCCTGTCCCACCGCGCTGACCCCGGCGGTGCTTTGGGACTGCATATTCGACATCTTGGCGATGACGTCCTTGGGCCCGCCCGCATAACCACAACGGAAACCGGTCATGGAATAGGCTTTGGACACACTGTTGGTGGTGACCGTGCGGTCAAACAATTTCGGCTCCACCTGCGCCAGCGTGGCGAAGACATGGTCATCGAAAATCAGATGCTCATAGACATCGTCGGTCAGGATATGCACATGCGGGTGACGCAAAAGAACATCCGCCAGGGCCCGCAGATCCGCGTGGGAATAGGCCGCCCCGGTCGGATTGCCGGGTGAGCAGAACATCAGCCATTTGGTTTGCGGCGTAATAGCGGCCTCCAGCTCCTCCGACCGCATCTTGAATTTTTCGTTTTGCCCGGCCATGACGATCACCGGCGTACCGCCCGCCAGCTTCACCATGTCAGGGTAGGAGGCCCAGTACGGTCCGGGAATGATGACTTCGTCGCCCATGGACACCGTGGCCATCAGGGCATTGAAAAGCACCTGCTTCGAACCCGACCCGACGGCAATCTGATCCAATCCATATTCAAGTTCATTGTCGCGTTTGAATTTCGCCTGCACCGCCTTGCGCATGGCCAGGGTGCCGTTGACCGGCGTGTACTGGATTTCATTGCGGTCCATCAATTCGACTACCGCCTGCTTGGCATGATCCGGCGCCGGAAAATCCGGCTCGCCAGCCGTTAATTTGATGATGTCCCGCCCCTCCGCCTGCAAATCCCGCACCCGGGCGGAGGCGATCTGGCTGGGTGACGGTTTAAAGCGGCTCATGCGCGGGGCAAATTCCACAATGATCTCCCTATTGCTTTTTGGATTGGCGCCGACCCACGACGTAGAGGCCGTTCACGGATAATCTAGCGGCGGCGTTCGATGGCATCCCAGATGGAAGCTGACAGATTGGTGCCATCGAAGCGGCCGCATTCCTGGATACCCGTGGGCGAGGTGACGTTGATTTCGGTCAGATAATCGCCGATCACGTCAATACCGACGAAAATCATGCCCTGATCGCGCAATGTGGGCCCGATGGCATCGCAGATTTCCTGGTCCCGTTTGGTCAATTCGCTTTTCAACGGCGTGCCGCCCACATGCATGTTGGAGCGCGCCTCGCCCTCCGCCGGGACCCGGTTAATGGCGCCGACCGCTTCGCCGTCGACCAGAATGACCCGCTTGTCGCCCAGGCGCACCGCCGGCAAATAACCTTGCGCGATGATCGGTTCGCGGGAGCGCTCGGTGAACATTTCGATCAGGGCGGAAAGATTTTCGTCGCCCGGCTGAATGTGGAACACCCCGGCCCCGCCGTTGCCGAACAGCGGTTTAATGATGATATCCTTGTGCTCCTGGCGAAAGGCCTGAATTTCCTGGGCATTGGCGGTGATCAGGGTCGGCGGCATCAGGTCGGGGAAATGGGTGACAAACAGTTTTTCCGGCGCATTGCGGACCGAGGCGGGGTCGTTCACCACCAGGGTCTTGGGGTGAATATGCTCCAAAATGTGGGTGGCGGTGATATAGGCCATGTCGAAGGGCGGATCCTGGCGCATCAGGATCACGTCCATTTTGGCCAGGTCGAGCTCCTCCATCTCCCCCAGGGTCGCGTGATCTCCCACCTCGCGCCGCACTTGCAGCGACCGGCCCCAGGCCACAACGCGGCCGGTTTTCAGGCTCAAATCCTTGACCAGGTAATGGTACAGGCGATGGCCCCTGGCCTGGGCTTCCTCGGCAAGGGCAAACGTGCTGTCGGCGTTGATGTCGATGGGCTCGATCGCATCCATCTGAATGGCCACGGCCAGATTTGTGGCGCTCATGGCGGTACCTCCGGGTAATGTTCACGCAGTTTATAAAGAGCGCTTGGGATCGTTTTTCTGCACCACGTGGCTAACCACCTTGCTAACGCCGCGGATATTGCGGGCATGGCCCGTGGCGCGGTCCAGCTCTTTTTCGGACTGCGCGATGCCAAACAGATAAACCACGCCGTTCAGGGTATCGACGGAATAATTAATGGCGGAAATTTTTAAATCGCCCAGCAGTTTGATCTTCAATTGTGTAGTAATCCAGACATCCTTGGCATAGTCGCGCAGGGTGCTTTGGTCATTGATTTCAAGTTCATTCAGCACTTCCCGTACACCGGATGACTGCCAGGCGATGCGCGCCACCGTGACTCGGTCATCGGGATTCTTGACATTGCCCGTCAACATTACCCGGCCCTCGACAACCTCCACATCAACCTTGATGAACAGGATTTCTGAATTTTGCAGAAGATGATGATTGATATCCGTCAGGATCGTGGTGTCGTCCACCGCCTGACCGAGCGAGCGTTCCTGTGCAACCGCAACCCCAACCGTGGCGCCAGCCCCGACAACGGCGGAGGCGCAACCGCCCAAACCAGCGGCCGTGCCGACCAAGGCCGCGCACAGCAGCAATTTCCCAGCCCACGCATTCATCAAGACACCTCTTCCAATCCTCAAACGCCTCTGCGCCCGCTTCTGCCGCCTGTAACCAACCGCCTATAACCAACCGCGTGTCATATCAGGGACGCCATGCATCCATTATATGCCTTGGTGGCCGATGAGGCACCACCACGATGACATCAAACCGAACATCCAGATCGCCAAGCCCCGCATGCCGCGAAATGAATGCCTCCGTCGCGCGGGCGATACGCCGTTGCTGGCGAAGGGTAACGGCCTCAAGTCCATGGCGCAGATTACGCCGACGCTTCACCTCTACCACCGCCAACAGCCGGCCCCGCCGGGCTACTATATCCAATTCCCCGACCCCTGCACGATAATCTCGAGCCAGAATGCGATAACCTTTTAAACGCAACAATGCCGCTGCCATCACCTCGGCGCCGCGGCCGGACCGATAAGCCCGCTGCCTGGGCTTATTCGCCGGTTCGCGCATCCAGATCATCCGGCAGCCTAATTCCCGTCCGCGCCATCGCGCAAGTGCAAGGCCCGGCTGTAAAGTTCCCGCCGCGGCAGGCCCGTGCGTTCGGCCAGGGCGGCCGCGGCATCCTTGACGCTGCCCTGGTCCAGGGCGGCCAGCAGCAAAGCGTCGATTTCCGCCGCTTCCAGGGCCACGGGCTGTCCCGTGCCCGGCCCCACCAGCACCACAATCTCGCCCTTGGGCGGCCCGGCCGATTGATAGTGCGCGGCCAATTCGCCCAGCTCCCCGTGGCGGGCTTCCTCGAATTTCTTCGTCAACTCACGCAAAACAGCGCCGGGACGGGAACCCAGAACAGCCGCCATATCGGACAGCGATGCCGCCAGTCGCGGGGCGGCCTCGAAAAATACCAAAGTAGCCGAAAGTTCCGCCAGCTCTTCCAGCGCCCGGCGCCGCGCCACGGTTTTTCCCGGCAGAAATCCGGCAAACAGGAACCTGTCAGTGGGCAAACCCGCACTGGCCAGGGCCGCCATGGGGGCCGAGGCCCCCGGCAAGGCGGTCACCGCGATACCTGCCTCGCGCGCGGTCTTGACCAGGCGATAGCCGGGATCCGAAATCAGCGGCGTGCCGGCATCGCTGACCAGCGCCACAATTTCGCCTTTGTTCAGGCGTTCCATCAGACGCGGTCGCACAGCGGCGGCGTTATGGTCATGATAGGCCAGAGTAGGACGGTCGATTTCATGGATATGCAGCAACTTGCGCGTGACCCTTGTATCCTCGCAGGCAATAACGTCGGCCAGCGCCAACAGGTCCAGGGCCCGCAGGGTAATGTCCCTGGCGTTGCCAATTGGGGTGGCGACAATGTAAAGGCCCGGCGTGAAGGACTGCGGGGTGGCTTTACCGCCCCGACCACGGGCACTAGATTGGACACCATGGTCACTGTCATCGGCGGCGGCGGCTTGGCCGGAAACTGGGCCGGATACCTTGCCGGATTCGGGCATGGAAGATAAAGAGGACGAAGCGCTTGCACCCTTTGCCATTTCACCCTTGGGTTGGCTGTTGGATTTCCGGTTCGAGCCGTTTTTTGATCGCATGCCTGCTGATCCCGATTAGTCTGCTATTCGGTTGCGGCGATAGGCCACCGCACCTGGCGGACAGTGTGCCAGTTGTGACCCACAATACAGAAGCGAAAAAGCCCAGCCCGTCATTCCAATCCTCGGTCAGGGCGGGCCCGTTGCCGGCCCCGCCGCCCGTCGTGCGCGCGGTACCGGTGCCCCAGGCCGTCATTGTGGAGCCCGCCCCGACCCTGCGCCCGCCGTCCGGCGTAGAAGGTCAGCCGACCCGGGTGGGTTTGCTGCTGCCCATGAGCGGCTCGCAGGGCGCCGGTCAACTGGGACAGGCGATGTTAAACGCCGCCATGCTGGCGCTGTTCGACATCGGCGGAGAGCGGTTGTTGTTGATGCCGCGAGACACCAAAGGCAGCCCGGAAGGCGCCAGCGCGGCGGCGGCACAGTTGGTTGGCGAGGGGGCGGAGATTGTCCTGGGCCCATTGTTCAACACTTCCGTTCAGGCGACGGCGGCCATTACCCGGGCCCGCGGCTTGCCCATGATCGCCTTTTCCTCCGATCGCCGCGTGGCGGGCAATGGCGTCTATTTATTGAGCTTTACGCCCAGTCAGGAAGTCGATGCGGTGATCGGCTTCGCCGTTGCCCGCGGCTTGCGGAGGTTCGCCGTTCTGGCCCCCGATGACCAGTATGGTCTGGCGGTGCTGGAAGCGGCGCGAGAGGCGGTGCTGCGCCACGGCGCTGAATTGGCCCGATCCGAATTCTATTCCCCTACTGGCGAGGACCTGGATGCCCCGGTCAAGCGCCTGGCCGAATACCACACCCGACGGCAGGCGCTGTTGGCCCGGCGCCAGGAATTGGAAAAAGATGAAGAGGAAATCGCCAAACGCATGCTGGAAGCCTTGGAGAACCACGACACCCTGGGCGATCTGGATTTCGATGCGGTGCTGTTGCCCGAGGGCGGTGAATTGTTGAAATCCCTGGCGCCCTTGCTGCCCTACTATGATATCGACACGGCGGAAATTCGCCTGTTGGGCACCGGCCGCTGGGATGATGCCAAGGTTCGGTTGGAGCCGGCCCTGTTGGGCGGCTGGTTCGCCGGCGCGGACCGCAAGGCGGCGGCGGACTTCAGCAACCGTTACAAGGCGATGTTCGGCCAGCCACCGCCACGTCTGGCATCATTGGCCTATGATGCCATGGCCCTGGCGGCCGTCCTGGCTCAGGAGGCCGGCGGCCCGGATTTCTCGGCCCGCGCCATCACCAATCCCGACGGCTTCGTCGGCAGCGACGGTATCTTCCGCTTCGGCCCCGACGGTATCGCCGAACGGGGCATGGCGGTTCTTGAAATAGAGCGCGACGGCTTCCGCGTCCGCCGCCAGGCGCCGACCACATTCGAGGCGTTGACGAACTAAGTAACCATGCATCCGTACATTTTTGACAGCTATCTGATCGTGGATTGGAGCGCCAATGCCACGCCAAAGACAGGCGCCGACAGCATCTGGTATTGCCTGGTGGAACGGACCGGGGGCGGTCTGCGTCGCCGGCGTCTGGCCAATCCATCGACCAGATCGCAGGCGCGGGACGAAGTTGTTGAAATATTAAAAGACCAGGTCCGACATGGGCGGCGGATCCTGGCCGGATTTGACTTTCCCAACGGCTATCCGGCCGGTTTCGCCCGGGCGGCCGGTTTCACGGCTTCGAAGGGGCCGCCCTGGTGGGCCGTGTGGGATGGTCTGGATAATTTGATCCAGGATCAAAGCAACAATGGCAATAATCGTTTCGAGGTCGCGGCACAATTAAATCAACACATCTCGGGCGGGCCGTTTCCGTTCTGGGGCTGTCCGCCGGGGCGGCAGAGCGCGACCCTGTCCATGCGCAAAACCCGCGCCTACAACGATGAAATGCCCGAACGGCGACGGTGCGAAGCTTTGCTGCCGCGCAGCCAACCGTGCTGGAAGCTCTACACCACCGGTTCCGTCGGCTCTCAGGCCCTGATGGGTATTCCGGTCCTGAAAGCCCTGCGCGATGACCCGGAACTGGCCGCCCACACCCTTGTGTGGCCTTTTGAAACCGGGTTTGGTCCGCCGGCGGGGGCAGAGCAATGGCGGATCATCCTGGCGGAGGTTTATCCCTCAATTCTGGCCATTAAGGCCAAGGCGGGCGCGGTTAAGGACGCGGTGCAGGTCGAGACCATTGCCCGCCATCTGGCGCGCCGCGACAGCCAGGGGGCCCTGGCCCGGGATCTGGCCGGCCCCACCGATTTGAGCAAGGCGGCGCGAGAGATCATCGAGGTCGAGGAAGGCTGGATTCTGGGGGCGGGAACCTTTGACTGAGACAGACGGGGGAGCCGGCAAACAGGCCCTGGGCACGGTACTTGCGGTATCCGCGGCGGTGGGTCTGGGGCTGGCGGTGGCGCTGTCCCGCTATGCTTATGAGGGCGGCAGCAACGGCATCACCGTGGCCGCGACCCGGGCCTCTCTGATGGCCATGGGTTTGCCGCTATTCTGCCTTTTTAGCGGCCGCTCCCTCGTCCTGCCTTGGCGGGCCTGGGGCCACTGCGCGGGACTGGGCGTGCTGACCGCAATGATGTTTTATGGTCATGTGGGCGCGGTCGAGTTCATTTCGGTCGGGCTGGCGGTGCTGTTATTCTTCACCTATTCGCCCATGATCGCGGTGCTGAATATCGTCGTGGTGCGGGAACGGGTCAAAATGGCCAATCTGGCGGCCATCGCCATCGCCTTCCTTGGCCTGATCCTTATGCTGGGCATTTCCCTCGACGTCGTGGATCTGCGCGGCGTGGCCCTTGCCCTGGGCGCGGGCGCGGCGGCGGCCTGGAACGCGGTCTGGCTGGTCCGGCGCATGCAAGGCCATGACCCGATGGTGGTCACCACCCACATGGCCCTGGTTGCCGCCGTGGTCTTGTTGGGCCTGTGTCTGGGTGTCGGAACAATTGCCTGGCCGCACAGCGCCGCCGGCTGGGGCGGATTATCGGCCGTGGTGGTGTTGCAGGCCACCTCCGTGCCGCTGTACTTTTTGGCCCTGACCTACATCGGCGCCATGAAATCCGCCATGTTCACCAACGCCCAGCCCCTGGTTTCCATCGCCGCCGCCTACCTGCTGTTCGGCGAAATCATGACGCCCATACAACTGCTGGGCGGCGCCCTGGTCCTGGGCGGCATCTGGCTGATGCAGATTTCCGGGCGGCGGAAAGCCGGAAAATAGGCGACAAGGCCCGCTCACACACCCCTGTCGGCGGCGCGGCGGTCGGCGATCGCCGCCATGATGCGGTGTTGTTCATCCGTGCCCATGACCTGCCAATTGGCGATCTCGGTCACCGTGCGATAGCAGCCCAGGCAAAGCTTGGTTTCGGTGTGCAGAATGCAAACGCCGGCGCAGGGTGATACCAAACGCCGTTTTCTTTTGCCCGGTTCCAGCGGTGCTGCCACGTCAATCCTCGACTGTTTTCATGATCCCCAAGGCGGATAATCTACAGGGCAATGACCGGTCTGCGCAAATGCTCTTGAAGGTTCCGGCCTGAGCGACTATTTAACGGGCCGAAATCACCCAAAAAAGAAATACTGCAAAATGGCGGAAGAGGCGAAACGTCTATGGATTGGATGATCGAGGTCGAGGGCCTGGTAAAGAAGTTCGGCCACCTGTCCGCCGTGGATGGCGTCAGTTTCAATGTGCCACGTGGCGAAGTGCTGGGTTTTCTCGGGCCCAATGGCGCGGGTAAATCCACCACCATGAAGATGATCACCGGCTTCATGACGCCCACCGCCGGATCGGTGCGGGTTGTGGGTTATGACGTGGATGAACATCCCATCGCGGCCAAGGCCCAGATCGGCTATCTGCCCGAAGGCGCGCCGGCCTATCCGGACATGACGCCCATCAGCTTTCTGAATTTTATCGCCGATATACGCGGCATGGACAGCACGACGCGGCGGCGGCGGCTGGAATACGTCATCGCCAATGTGCATCTGGAAGAGGTTCTGGAACAGCCCATCGATACTTTGTCCAAGGGCTTCAAACGACGGGTCGGGCTGGCCCAGGCGATCCTGCATGATCCACCCGTGTTGATCCTGGACGAGCCGACGGACGGCCTGGACCCGAACCAGAAACATGAAGTCCGTGGCCTGATCGCCGATATGGCGGCGGAAAAGGCCATTGTCATCTCCACCCATATTCTGGAAGAGGTGGAAGCGGTCTGCAGCCGGGCCATGATCATCGCCGATGGCCGCATCGTCGCCGACGGCACACCTGGTGAATTGGAACAGCAATCGCCCCTCTACAATGCGGTTTTGATCGACAGCCAAAACGATGGCGTGGCCGAGGCCCTGAGCTCCCTGGCCAAGGTCGCCAGGGTCGAAGAATTGTCGGGCGGGCGTTTCCGGGCCTATCCGGCGGACGGCCAATCAATCGTGGCGGAGATCGCCGATCTGGTTCGACTGCAAGGCTGGTCAACCTCACGCCTGTCGGTGGAGCCGCCACGCCTGGACGAAGTATTCCGCAACATCACGCGGCCCGACACCACGACGACCGGCGACAATCATGGGGGGGCGGCATGATGGCGACCACCTGGGCCGTGTTCCGGCGTGAGCTGAAGGGCTATTTTAATACCCCCTTGGCCTATATCTTCATTGTCATATTCCTGTTCCTGACCGGAATTTTCACATTCTACATCGGCAGCTTCTTTGTTCGGGCGCAAGCGGATCTGAGGCCGTTCTTCAACTTTCATCCCTGGCTCTATCTGTTTCTGGTGCCGGCCATCGCCATGCGCCTATGGGCAGAGGAGCGGAAATCAGGCTCGATCGAGCTGCTGCTGACCCTGCCGCTGTCGTTATGGTCCACCGTGGTTGGTAAATTTCTGGCGGCCTGGGTATTTATTGCCATCGCCCTGGCCCTGACCTTTCCCATGTGGTTGACCGTCAGCTACCTGGGCGAGCCCGATCACGGGGTGATCGTCGCCTCCTATCTGGGTAGCATTCTCATGGCCGGGGGGTATCTGGCGATCGGGGCCTGTATTTCGGCCGCGACCAAGAACCAGGTTATCGCCTTTGTCATTTCCGTGGTGGTGTGTTTTCTGTTCACCGTGTCGGGTGCGCCTATCGTGCTGGATTTCTTTGCCGCCTGGGCGCCGCAGACATTGTTGGACGCGGTCGCCTCGTTCAGCTTCCTGACCCATTTCAACGCGATCCAGAACGGCGTTATTGACCTGCGCGATCTGATCTATTTTGTCTCGCTGATCCTGCTTTGGCTGTTCGCCAATCTGCTGATCGTCGATCTGAAAAAAGCCAGTTAGGAGGATCGGCAGATGAACCGTTCAACAACCGCCGTGCTGGCCCTGATCCTGGCCGGCATCCTGTTTCTTGCCATCAATGTCTTTTCCGCCAACAGCTTCCGTTCGGCCCGCCTGGATCTGACCGACCAGGGCCTCTATACCTTGAGCGCCGGCTCCACCCGAATTCTGGCGGAAGTCCCCGAGCCGATCCGCCTGCGTTTCTACTTCTCGGAAAAGCTGGCGATCCAACTGCCCAACATCAAGTCCTATGGCCTGCGGGTGCGCGAGCTGCTGGAGGAGTACGTCAACCGTTCCAATGGCAAGATCCGGCTGGAGGTCATTGACCCCGAACCCTTTACCCAGGCCGAGGATGATGCCGTCCGCCTGGGCCTGCAGGCCGCACCATTGGGCACCGGGGAAAATCTGTATTTCGGCCTAGTCGCGACCAACACCATCGATGACCGCCAGGTGGTGCCCTTCTTCAGCCGGGAGAAGGAAGCCTTTTTGGAATACGATCTGACCCGGATGATCTTTAATCTGAGTGACCCGAAAAAGCCTGTGGTGGGACTGATCACCGGCCTGGAAATGAATGCGGATGCTTCGCCCATGATGCGCTTCAGCGGCGGAGCGCAACCATGGGCCATCATCGCCGCCATCCGCGAAGTGTTCGATCTGCGGACGTTGCAGCCGAACCAGGGCGTTATCCCCAAGGACGTGGACATCCTGCTGATTGCCCATCCCATGGGCCTGAGCGAACCGGCCCTGTACGCCATTGATCAATTCGTCATGGCGGGCGGCCGGGCGCTGATATTCGTCGATCCTTTTTCCGAGGTCATGGCCCGCTCGAAAGGCCGGGGCCAGCCGCCCGGTGCCGCTTTGGCCACCTCGACCCTGGATAAACTGTTGCAGGCATGGGGCGTTTCCGTGGCGACAGATCATGTCATCGCCGACTATGAGGCGGCGCAGGAAGTCAACGCCGGCCAGGGTGGCGCCCAGCGCATCGTGCGCTATCTGGTATGGCTGCAAATTGCCGCCGGGAACATGAACCCCGAGGACGTGATCACCGCCGACCTGGGCCCCATGATCATGGCCAACGCAGGCACTGTTAAGGCATTGGAAGGCACCGCGACCGAGGTCACGCCGTTGATAACGACGGGCACTCAGGCCATGCGGATGGAAACCAATTTGATCCGCTTCGGGCCGGCACCCGACAGGCTGTTGGAAATCTTCAAGGCTGATGGTGAACACCATATGATCGCCGCCCGCCTGGGCGGTACCGCCAATTCCGCCTATCCCGACGGTGCGCCTGAAACAGAGGCGAAGGCCGGCGGCCAGGCGAGGCCGCACCTGACGGCGAGCAGCAAGGACATTGGTGTCATCGTGGTGGCCGATACCGACCTGCTGCATGAGCAGTTTTGGCTGCGGAAGCAGAATATGATGGGCCGGGATATCATCGTACCGATCGCGGCCAATGCGGATTTCGTCATCAACGCCTTGGATAACCTGGCCGGCTCGTCCGATCTGATCGGCCTGCGCAGCCGGGGTAAATCAACCCGGCCCTTTGTCGTGGTCCAGTCCATGCGCCTGGCCGCGGAACAGAAATTCCTGGCCGAGGAACGAAAATTGAAAGAGAACCTGGAGAAGAGCAAGGGCCGCATCGCCGAATTGGAATCCAGGGCCCAGGCCGGCGGCGGCAGCCTGTTGACGGAACAGCAGCAGGCCGAGATTAAAACCATCCGGGCCCAGGTGCTGAAAACCCGCAGACAGTTGCGCGACGTCCAGCACAACCTGAACCGTGATATAGACAATCTGGAAGCCAAATTGAAATTCACCAATATAGGCCTGATGCCCCTGGCCGTGGCCCTTGTCGCCGCGATCCTGGCATTGATCGGGGTCCGTCGGCGGCGTGTGCGCGCGGTCCGGAGCTGAGGGGAAAAGCCCATGAAAACCAAGCCATTCGCCTTTCTCGCCCTTGTCACCGCGGCCGCCGTGGGACTGGCCGCCTGGTCCACGGTGGAACGAGGCCGCGCCACCGCGTCCGCCGCGCCGCCGCCCAGCCTGTTCCCGGATCTGATCGGTCAGGTCAACGACATAGCGCGGATAGATGTACAGACACCGAAGCTGGCCTTCACCATTCTCCGCGGTGCGGACGAGGGCTGGGGCGTTCAGGAACGGGACGGCTATCCGGTTAAGTTCGAAACCATCAAACAGGCCGTCGTGGGCATCGCCAACATGCGCCTGTTGGAAGCCAAGACCGCGAAGCCGGATCTGCATGCCCGGCTGTTTCTGAAATCACCGAAAGACGGCGGCCGCGGCACTACCATCGCCCTGGCCGACAGTGCGAGTAATACCATCGCCGCGATTATCGTGGGCAAGACGAAGTCGGCGCCATCCAAGACCGAGGACGGCATCCATTATGTGCGCCGCCAGGATCAGGCGCAGAGCTATCTGGCGACGGGCCGGGTGGAGGTTTGGGAAACCATCGACCGCTGGCTGGACGATGCCACACCGACCATCGCCCGCAAGCGGGTGCGCGCCGCCCAGACGATACAGCCGAACGGCGATCGGGTGGGCGTGTTCCGCACCAACCCGGACAGCCGTGACTTCAAGATCTCGGAAATTCCGCCCGGCATGAAACCCCTGCACGATACCGCCGGCAACGCCCTGGGTTCGGCGCTGGGCTTTTTGGATTTCGACGATGTGCGCAAGGTCGGCAAGGTGGATTTTTCCGGCGCCCACATGGCCCGGTTCAAGACATTCGACGGCCTCACGCTGGCAGTATCGGTCATCAAACACAAGGACGGCCATTGGATGCGCATGGCGGCCTCGTTCAATGCCAACGACGTCAAGCTGAACGGCCTGACGGACGAGCAGAAGAAGGCCATGAAAAGCGTCGACGAGGCCAAGGCCGAAGTTGCGAAGATCAACAAACGGTATGGCCCCTGGGCCTACAATGTACCGGACTACAAGGCCAAGGACTTCATGACCGAGCCCGACGCCCTGTTGGTCAAGGACGAAGACGCAAGCAAATAAGGGACCTATCGAAATGAGCGAGGAAACACTCTCCTTCCAGACCGAGGTGGCGCAGCTTTTGCGCCTGATGGTCAATTCGGTTTACTCCGACAAGGAAGTCTTCCTAAGGGAATTGATTTCCAACGCCTCGGACGCCTGTGACAAGGCGCGCTATCTGGCCATCACGGAACCGGACATTCTGGGCGACGACCCGGATTTCAAGGTTCGGATCAAAGTGGACAAGGAAGCCCGCACGCTGTCGCTGTCGGACAACGGCGTCGGCATGAACAGGGACGGACTGATCAGCGACCTGGGCACTATTGCGCGCTCGGGCACCTCCGCCTTCATGGAGAACCTCAGCGGCGACAGCGCCCAGGACATGCAGATGATAGGCCAGTTCGGGGTCGGCTTCTATTCCGTGTTCATGGTCTCGGACAAGGTCGAGGTGACTTCGC
>JABIRL010000208.1 GCA_018667855.1 Rhodospirillaceae bacterium | reverse complement strand
TGCCATCGCCGTCATCACCTTGTTCATCAAGGGCCCCTAACGGCGGCGCTTGCAGTCACTCTACCGGGCTGAAGGCGCGCGCCAATCCATGCTGGTTGAAACCATCGGCGGCATGGAGACCGTGAAGGCCCTGGCGATTGAGCCCATCAAGGCCCGGGATTGGGCGGACACCACGGCACAGGCCGTCAGCATGCAGCTTTCGGTCGGCAAGATCTCTCATCTGGTGAAAGGTTTGACCAAGTATCTGGGTCAACTGATGAGCGTTGTGATCATTTTCGTCGGCGCGCAGATGGTCTTTGAAGGCGACGTCAGCGTCGGCGCGCTGATCGCTTTCAACATGCTTGCAGCACGGGTCAGCCAACCCCTCATTCAGGCGGTCGGCCTGGTCAACGAATTCCAGCAGGCGTCCATTTCCGTCAAGATGCTTGGCGAGATCATGAACCAAAAGCCTGAACAGTCGGCCACGGGCGGCCTGACGCCGATATTCCGCGGCGCCATTGAATTTGAGAACGTGTCCTTCCGCTATGCCAAGGATGCGCCCCTATCGTTGGACCGTGCTTCGTTCCGGATCGAGCCTAACCAAGTGATCGGCATCGTCGGCCGGTCCGGATCCGGAAAAAGCTCGTTGCTGCGGGTCCTGCAAGGGTTATATCGGCCGGAATCCGGGATCATCCGCATTGACGGCGTCGATATGCGCGAAGTCGATCTGGCTCATTTGCGCCTGAACACCGGTGTCGTCCTACAGGAAAGCTTCCTGTTCAAGGGTACGGTGCGGGAAAACATCGCCCTGACCCGGCCCGATGCAGCCTTCGCCGACATCGTCGCCGCGGCCCAGATCGCCGGCGCCGAGGAGTTTATTCAGCGCTTGCAACAGGGCTACGACACAGTTCTGGATGAAGGGGCGACCAACCTTTCGGGCGGCCAGCGCCAGCGCCTTGCCATCGCCCGGTCCCTGCTGCGCCAGCCTCGCTTTTTATTGATGGATGAGGCGACCTCCGCCCTTGATCCGGAAAGCGAGGCCATCGTGCAAGCCAACCTCGGCCATATTGCCAAGGGGCGGACGGTTCTGATCGTGTCGCACCGGCTTTCGACCCTGGTCAATGCAGACAAGATCCTGGTCATCGATCAGGGACAAATCATCGATCAAGGCCCCCATACGGATTTGCTTGATCGCTGTGAAATCTATCGCCACCTGTGGCAACAACAGCACCCTGAACTGACGCGTGCAGCCGAGTAGGATGTCCGATGACCGATCTGTCAAATGCTCCGAAAATTGAAACCACGCAGCCGCAAGACGGCAACGTGGACGGATCTGAACCCCTTGCAACGTTTGCCATTGGACCAGGTGACGGCGTCTTCAAGGAAGGCGACCAAAGCGATTTTGCCTTCATTATCGTCTCGGGCCGTGTCGAATTAAGCAAGACCGTGCAGGGTACGGAGATTTTCCTGGCCGAAATCGGGCCGGGGGATCTGTTCGGTGAAATGGGCGTGATCGATGGCAGCCCGCGCAGTGCCTCGGCGGTGGCGTTGGAGGATACCGTACTGCAGCGATTTGATCGCGACCAACTAATGCAGAAGCTCAGCAATGACAACGATTTCGCGGCGCCGGTGGTCATGCAGTTGATCGGCCAGCTGCGGGCGACTTCCGAGCGCTTCGCCCACGAAAAAGTTCTGTCTTTGCAACGGGCCGCCGATGCGGCCGAGGTGATTGAGCCGGGCCGGCAAGGACCGCTGGCGCGTTTGCGGGGCTTCTTCGATGCCGAACAGGACCTGATCGAGTTCCAGCCGGATGCGGTCGAGATTGAACGCCGCAAAGCACCGGCGGCGGCGAAATTGATGCTGTACGCAATGGTGGGACTTATCGTCGGTGCCTTTCTGTGGGCTAATTTTTCCTATATCGATACAGCTGTCAGCGCCCGTGGTCGCATTACGACGGAGGTTCCCAATATTGTCGTGCAGCCGTCCGAGACGGCCGTGATCCGTTCAATCCAGGTACGTGCCGGCCAGGCAGTCGAGAAAGGCCAATTACTGGCAACTCTGGATGCCACGGTCGCGGAATCCGATGTTACGGTCAGCCGTGTCGCTCTGATCTCTATTCTGGCCCAGGAAAAACGTCTGAATGCGGAGATTGCGGGCAAGGCAGCCAAGGACGGCTATTCCGATGATCCGACCGTCAACGCGCTGCAAACCGAAATTTTCGTCAGACGCCATGCCGGGATCACCGAGAAAATCGCATCCTTCGACGAGCAATTAAACCAGATGAGGGCGGATATCCAAACCAATGTTCAGGACGTCAAGGACCTGGAACAACAGGCCGGAGTATTGCGTGAACTTGAAGGTATGCGCGCCAAGCTGCTGAAGGATGGCCACGGCTCACGGGTCAATTATCTGTCCTCCAAGCACCAGCGTCTCTCGGTCGATCGTGAGCGGCGGCAGGTCTTGAGCAGCCGTCAACGCATGAAACATCAGCTCAGGGCCCTGACGGCGGACCGTCAAGCGGCGCTGGCGAACTGGAATTCCCAAGTGGCCCAGGAATTGGTCGATACGCGCCGTGAACGGGCGCGCCTGTCGGAGCAATTGAAAAAATCAGAATACCGCGAGAACCTGGTTCACCTGCGGGCTCCGGCGCGCGGCATCATCCTCAGCATTGCCGAACGTTCCGTGGGTTCCGTGATCCGTCAGGCTGAACAGATGTTCACCATCGTTCCCGCCGACGTCCCCATGGAGCTGCAGGTCAATGTCATGCCGCGGGATGTGGGCCTTATCCAGAATGGCGACTTCGTCCGCATCAAACTCGACGCACTGCCGTTCCAGAAGCACGGTACCATTGTGGGCAAGGTGCGCCTGATCAGCGATGACGCCATCGTCGCCGAGGGTGGTGACGCGACGCAGACCATCTATCGCACGCGCATTGAACTGGGCGAAAGAAATCTGCGTAATGTACCGAGCAGCTTTCGGCTCACCCCGGGCCTGACTGGCAGCGCGGACATCACCGTGGGCAAGCGCCGGGTCATCACCTACTTCATCTATCCCCTGGTCCGTGCCTTGGACTCGAGCTTCCGGGAACCATAGGCGAGAAGGGTATGATTTGAATTTTCTTGCCGGCCGCACATGACGTCTCGGTTTCAGCTTATTGCCAAAGGTCGCCAGCACGGTATCCTGTGCGTCGTATTTTTTGCCGTGACGCCCCGCCCAGGGCTCCGTTCGCGGTAGTCAGTTTGAAAGTAAGAGGACCCGCGCCATGGCTGACCGACCAGGACCCCTAGCCGGTGTCAAAGCTGTCACCTGTTCGACCGCGCAGGCGGGAACCGTGCCCTATATGTTGATGGCGGATCTTGGCGCCGAGGTCATCAAGATTGAAGTTCCAGGGATCGGCGACGGTTCCAGAACCGCCGGCGAGCTAAAGGGTGAAATCAGCTCATTTTTCGAAACCAACAATCGTGGTGTGAAAAGCCTGACCTTGAATCTAAAATCAGACGAGGGCCGAAAGATCCTCCATGAACTGGTCATGGAGGCTGATATATTCGGGCAGAATTTCCGCCCCGGCGCGGCGGATAAATACGGTTTCGGCTACGAGGAACTGTCCAAGATAAATCCGGCCCTGGTTTATGTCTCCATATCCGGATACGGCCAGTTGGGACCGCACGCCGCCTTGCCGGGCACCGATGCCGTCGGTCAGGCCCTGGGCGGGGTGGCGGAAGCCTATGCGGGGCCCGGTGAAATCATGCGCACCGGCGTGGTCTCGGTCGCCGATGAAACCTGCGCCATCCTCGCGTTCGGCGGCCTCATGGCAGCACTTTATCATGCCAAGGCGACCGGCGTTGGGCAAAAGGTGGAAACCTCTCTGGTCGGCGGCATCGTCCGGCTGATGGGCTGGACGATGACCACGACCATGTGGCGCAATACCAATCCGATCACAGGCGCCCGTATCAACGGCACCCGGGAGCGGCCCGGTATCGCGGCGACGTTCAATGACCGGGATGGCAAACCACTGGTCTTCCAGTTGGCGCACCAGGACTGGCGGCCGGCCATGGAAGCCCTGGGCTTTCTGGAGACACTAGCGGAACGCGGCGTGGATGATCTTGGGCTTGCCCTGGTTTCCGAGGAGATGAAGGAAAAAATTCTGAGCGCCCTGGCGGAATTGTTCGCGACCGACAGCCGCGCGCGGTGGATCGAAACCCTGCGCGCCGCGGATATCGTATCGGCGCCGGTCAATACGCTTCTCGAAGCCTCGAACGATCCCGACGTACTCGCCAACGGCTATATCACGGAGGTCGAATATCCGGAGATCGGTGAAACCCTCAAAGTGCATGGTTCGCCCTGGCAATTCTCGGAAACGCCCGCAAAAATCGGCGTCGCGCCGAAGCTGGGCGAGCACAACAATGACATCCTGTCCGGGCTTGGCTACACAGATGCGGAAATTACCGCCCTGAGCGAAAAAAAGATCATTTAGATCAAATTCCGGATTGTTCAGACCAGGCCCAGGCCTTCGTCCAGGCCCAGCTCCACACGACCCTTGAGTTCGGCCACGCCGTCGAAATCGACGATGGCGTGATGACAAGCCGTGTTGATATCCCGGTGCAGCCGTTGCAGGGGATGATCATCATAGATGGCATGGGCACCGGCGGCGGCGAATATCCGTTCCGTCGCGCGGCGGCACAATTCGACCGCATAGGCGGCGTTCCATCTGATCTGAACCCGTGCCGTCAGGTCCAATGGCGGTTCGTTGGCGATCACGGCGGCATCCAGCAGATCGCAGTTTCGTTCCAC
The DNA here is from genome assembly GCA_018667855.1 of Rhodospirillaceae bacterium. Lineage (GTDB taxonomy): Bacteria > Pseudomonadota > Alphaproteobacteria. The sequence goes on along the minus strand of JABIRL010000208.1, from coordinate 7,924 downwards.
CAGCATGTGGGCGGAGGCAAGTTCGCCGCCTGCCTCGGCCACGCGCATCTGGATGCCTGTCTTGGCCGCCTTGCTGCCACCGGCATAAATATCGCGGCGAATCCTGGTGGCGTCCACGAATTGTGCCAGGCCGGCTTCCGCCATGCCCAGCACCGTCCCGGCCAGCATGGAGGCGAGCCCGCCCATGACCGGCAAGTGGTAGAGCGGGCCGGCGCTGCCGGAAAAAGTTCCCATGAACAGCGCCACCGTTGGCATGGTCCGATGGCTTGGAACAAATACATCTTCGGCGACCAGATCCTTGGAGCCCGAACCCCGCATGCCAAGGGTAAACCAGGTATCGTCGATCTGAATGTCGGCCGTTGGGACCACCACATGTCGCGGCGATGACGGCTTGCCGTCGGTGTCTTTTTCGCCGATGGCGCCCAACAGCAGCCAGGGGCCATGATCGACACCGCTGCCGAATTGCCAACGGCCATTCAGCCGCCAGCCGCCGTCGGTTCGCGTCACCGTGCCTTGCGGCGCCAGGGTTCCGGGGATGAGCACATCCGGGCTATCGGCGAAAACTTCATCGCGGCATTGCTCCGGAAATCTCGCCACGACGAATGTGTGGGCACCGCAAACCATGTGCAGCCAACTGGCCGCCGAACAGGCGCGGGCGGTGATGATACAGGTGCGGATTTGGGCGCTGGGCGGCAACTCATAGCCGCCATATTCTTTCGGGGTCAGCAAGCGCGCCAACCCGGCCTGCCCCATGGCCTTGACCGCGTCGTCGTCGACCGTTCGTTTCAGTTCGCTGTTATCGGTTGCCGCCGCGATGCGGGGCAGAATGGAATGAGCCGCCGCCAATGGGTCATAGTCGGTCATCAAAATTCTTCCGCGTGATAAACAGGGGACCTAAAAGGGCCGCTCGCCCCGGACAAGCAGACGATAGAGCATACGGTGCTGGCTGTGGTCATAATCGAAACCGGCCTTGTGCATGGCGGAGCGATTATCGAGGATCAGCATGTCACCCAGCCTGTACTCGTGGGTATAGGTAAATTCCGGGCGCATGGCCACTTCCAGCAGAGCTGCCAGAAACTCCTGGGTTTCGCCCGGTTCCATGTCGAGGATCCTCTCGGTCTTGCCCTGGTGAAACCAGATCGCCTTTGTGCCCCGCTCCGGGTGGGTTCGCACCAGGGGATGGATCATCGGTCCCCCGTCCGCTTCCTGCTGATCCTGGACAATATCCGGGTTGGCGGTGTCCGTGCGGGCGCTGCTGATCAAGGTATTCGCCGTCTGCATGCCGTCAATGCGTTGGCGAAGATCATCGGGCAGGGCTTCATAGGCGGCGCGCATATTGCACAACGCCGTGCCGCCGCCACGGTCGGGCAGCGCCACGGGGTAGAGGGAGGTGAATTTCGGCGGTAATGCCTGGTTGGTGTGGTCCGTATGCCAGGTGGCGGAATTGGCCACCTTGGCCTGTTTGCCCTGGCTGTCCTTGTGATGGTTCGACAGGATGGAGACCATGGGGACGCCCGGCGCCAGGTAGCGGCGGTTTTGATCCTCCATCAATTCGCCGAACAGCTCTCCGGCCGCCTGAAATTGCGCCGCCGTGAAGTTCTGATCGCGAATGACCAAGGCGATGTTATCAACCAGGGCGTCATAAAGACGCTGGCGGGTTTCCTCATCGACGGGCTGAGACAAATCGATGCCGGTCACCTCGGCGCCGATATGTTCCCTGATCTTGGTGATCTGCGGAGACTGATCGTGGGCCGGCATGCTCATTGGCTATTGTTCCATCAATGTCTTGCGCAGGAAATTCAGCACGTTGATAACCGCGTAGTTGCGGAAACGGGCCCGGTCACCGGGCAGGGAAACAGTCTGGGCGTATTGCGCCTCGCCCATGGCAAGGTTCATGAATACTGTGCCGGGGGGTTGTTCGTCGTGGGCCCGGGCGGCGGTCACGGCAAGGCCGACATCGGTTCCAAAGTCCCGGCGCGCACCGATCGCTGCCGCCGCAGCACTGTCGGCGCCCGGTCGTTCCCCATCCTCCATCTCGCCGCGCACGGCGCCGCCCCGGAAGACTGTCAGGCCGTGATCAATTTCCGAAAGGCGCGCGGAAAGGACGCCGCCGGTCATACCCTCGGCAATAGCCAGCGTCAGGCCGCGTGCCTCCAGCAGGTTCAGAACCACGGTTTCCATGGATTCTTCATCGACGCCAAATATGACATCACCCAACAGGCCGCGCAGCAATGTTTCCTCCGCGGAGATGATCTCCGCCGCCGCCGTTTCGTGGACCGCCTTGGCGGTAATGCGAACCTTGATGCCCTCCATGCCGCTGGCCTGAAACGCCAGGGTCGGGTTGCCCAGGCCATCCAGTTGATCGATCCGATCCGCAAGACGTTCGGCAAGGCCGGATTCGCTATCGCCCCAAGTGCGCAGGACGCGGCTGCGGATCACCGCCGTTTCGCCGGAACGGCGCTGCAGATCAGCCAGAACGGTGCCGTCCATCATGGTGCGCATTTCGTGCGGCACGCCCGGCACCGCGTAGATCACCTTGTCGCCGATCGGGCAGACCAGCCCCGGCGCGGTTCCCGGCATCTGGGCAATCAGGCTCGCCCCTTCCGGGATATCCGCCTGACGGCGGTTATTGTCGACCATCACCCGGCCGCGGGATTCAAACATGTCGCGGATTTTAGCGACAACCGCCTCGTCCCGATGCAATTCCACACCCATGATGGCGGCGATCACCTCGCGTGTGATGTCGTCCTGGGTCGGGCCCAGGCCGCCGCAGCATATAACCGCGTCGCTACGTTCGAGCGCGTGGCGAATGGTCCGCTCCATACGGTCGAAATTGTCGCCGACCTTGACCTGAAAATGAGAGTCGATTCCAACCAGTGCCAACTGCTCGCCAATCCAGGAGGAATTGGTGTCAACGATTTGGCCCAGCAGCAGTTCGGTACCGATGGCGACGATTTCGCAACGCATGTGTTTTTCACCTTGTAATGTTTGGGTCAAATTCTAACACGGTAAAAAGAACAACCCCAAATTCGAAGCCTGGATCGGCATCCGGGATTGGTGGTGGATGCTGTTATTTACTTCGGGAATTTCCAAGCATGAGAGCCGGCACCAAGGCACAAACGAAGACCACGGCAATAATCATGAAGCCATCCTGGAAGCCCAGGGTATTGGCCTGCGCCTCGATCACGCGGCTCAGGTAGTTGAGCGAGCCCGGCCGCAGCAGTGTTTCCGATGCACCGCCCTGGGAGAGCAGATCGGTGATCCGCCCCAGCAGTTCCCGGCTAACCGGATTGCCGGGCGTTTGTGTCGCGGTTAGCGCGGCCGCGTGGAATTCTGTCCGCTGCTCCATGAAGACGACCAGCAAGTTGACGCCGAAGGCGCCGCCCATGAGGCGAATAAAGTTAATGGTGCCCGACCCGTTGTTCAGCTTGTCGGGCGGCAAGGCGCCCAGCGCCGCGACATTGATCGCGGGCAGCATGATGCTTTGTCCGATGCGTCCGATAATCACGTAAAAGGCCAGGGTGAAGAAAGCGGTATCGACACTGGTGGTATGTAACAGCGCGGCGCCAAGAGCAAACAGCAGCAGGCCGACCATGGCCAGATAATGCGTCGGAAAGGCATCGACCATGCGGCCGGCAATAGGAAAGAACGCCATTACGACCAGGCCGGCTGGCGCCGTCACCATGCCGGAATCCGTCGGCGTGAAGTTCTGCACGGTCTGCACGAACACCGGGATTATGTAGGTTGAAGCGAAATTACCGGCGCCGAAAACAAAGCCCAGCGCCGCCGCCGCCGCGAATTGTCGATAGCGGAAAACAGCGAAATCCAGCAGCGGCGCCGCCGAGCGCAATTGGGAAATGACAAAGGCGGCCGATAGCCCGACGCCGGCGGAGCCCAGCAGCACGATCTTGTCGGAGGCCCAGCCATCGCGCTGGCCGTTGGCGATCGCGGTCATCATGCAGACAATCGCGCCGGCGACTAGGGCGTATCCGACCCAGTCAAAGGGCAGGCGGGGGGTATCGGCTTCCCGTTCGGGCATGAACAAGGTGCCCAGCAGGATCGACAGACCGGCGATTGGTAATGGTATAAAAAACAGGAACCGCCAGGATGTGGCATCAATGGTGATCCCGCCGACCACCGGCCCCATGATCGGCGCCAGCATGATGCCCATGCCGTAGATGGCCAACGCCAGGCCCCGTTGCCGGGTGGGAAAGACGCGAAATATCGTTACCATCGCGATCGGCTGCACAACGCCGGCCGCCAACCCTTGCAATGTCCGTGAAAAAATCAGGATATCGATATTCGGCGCCCAGGCGCCAAACAACGATCCGGCAATAAACAGCGCCACAGCAGCGATGTATCCACCCCGCGGCCCAAGGATTGAAATAACCCAGGCGCCGAGCAACTGGCTCGCCGTCATCGCGGCCAGGAATGCCGTCGACATCCATTGGGCTTCGCTTTGCCCGACGCCAAAGGTTCCCATGATCGTGGGTACGGCGACATTCACCATGGTGGACGACAGGATCATCGTCATGGCGGCGGTCATCCCTGTCAGCGCTACGATCCATTTATACGCAGGACCATAGCGCGCGCGCAGCGTCTCGATGTTCTCCGTCGCCAATGGATACTTACTTTCAATTCATGGGCATCTCCCAGTGGTCTTTCGATCCTCACGGATGGCAACTAACCGTGAGGATCGAAAGACCACTAGACTCTAAAGATTAGTGGTTCGCACCACTAGACACCCACCTTCGCCGTTGATCAGGTGGAATCAAGTTAGCATGGCGCCTGGATCAGGCGAATTCATTTGAGATGGCAGCTCGATTCACGCCGGTCAAAGCCAAGGGTATCCAGGTTGTTGTCTTTATGGAGAAAACCCTCGATCGGGGCCCGGGTGATGACTCGGTTATGGGTGCCGATCAGGATTGGCTGGCGCAGCTGGTTGTTCCATGGTCGGAAATTCAGCCGGTTGCCCTTGAAACCATCCAGGGTCAGGGCGGGGCTGGTAAGGTGCGCGCGCAGGGCCACGAAGTCGGTTGCCTTTTGCTGCTGAACCGCTTCGGCAACGGCCTTGACGGATAGCCAGGCGGCCCAATCAACATCTCGCATGGGTCGTTTGGCTTTCTTCTCGAAACGTTTCTCCAACTGGGGCGCGCCGTGCCGGTCCCAGGCCCAATGCCATGCGGTTGCTGCCAGACCCTCGGCGCCGATAACGGGTCTGGGCTGCGCGATGCCATAGGGGACATCGCGGGCGAATTCACCGTCCCCGTCGGCGACAAAAACCACATCGTAGTCGCCGGACCTGGTCAGCAGGGTGAGGTTGTTTTTTTGCCGCTGACGGGGATCGTTGCTCAGAACGAATTGCTTTCTTCCTACGATCTTCATACCGAACCGTTTGGCGGCGCGGGTAAATGCGCTGCTGATCGCCCCGTCTCGCGGGGACGGGCCGGCCAATACCAGGACCTTGCGCCAACGCCGCTTGGCCAGGAACTGCGCCAAGGCATCCATGATCATGGCATCGCTGGGGATCATATGCAGCACGTGGCGGGCACAATATTCTTGCCGCAGGTTGTCGTTTCGGGCGGAAATGTTGAAAAGTAGAAGCTCGCGATCCTTGCTCCCATCGCTAAGGGCGCGCAGTAAATCGGCGGGCAGGTCGACGACGAACAGCCCGACGCCGCTGTCGTTCGCCGCCCTGACTTTCGCCAGCAAATCGTCGCCATCCCGGGCGGTAATTCTTTGCAGTTTGAATGCTGCGCCGACGGTGGCGGCATGGAACCGCACCTCTTTCAAGGCGATCTCGGCACCGACGAAGGGCCGGCCCAGGGCTTGGGTCAGATAACGCGCGAAACTTCGCCGCTTGGTGTAGCGGGCATCCCGCTTCATCTCCACGAAGCCGATGATCATATCGGCCGCCTGTCCCGCCGTGACCGTCCCCCCGCATAGCACCGCGCCAAGCAAGACTGGCGCCAGGAACGCCCGGAATTTCCGCCCCATGATGGTCACGTTCCGCCCCCTAATCGTCGATCAAGACCGTGTGCGGTACCCGACCGACGGGGACCGAACGAATGATTTTCAGCTTATCCACATCGATGATCGAGATATCGTCACTCAGGCCGTTGACCATGAATAATCGTTTGTTATCCCGGCTTAAAGTGCCGTTCCAGACCCGGTTGCCGACCAGAATATATTTCTTCACCTTTCGCGTCTTGATACTGACGACGGCCACATGATTGGCGCGTCCCAGGGCAATAAAGGCGGTTTCGCCATTTTCGGTAAAGGTGATGCCGACCGGTGTGATCTGTTCGGGTCGAAATCCTTTCGGAGAAAAACCGATGGTCGTCACGATTTTTCGGGTTTTCGGATCAATGACACTGACCGTGCCGTTGAGTTCATTGGAAACCCACAGCTGGGTTCCGTCCGGCGTCAACGCCAAGCGGCGGGGCCGGTTGCCGACCACGATATTGGCGGCAATGCGGCGGGCGGCAATGTCAACCTCGTGCACCATGTTGGCCACTTCAGAGGTGACATAGGCGGTTTTTCCATCCGGCGTGACCAGCCCCCCTTCGGGTTCATCGCCAACTTCGATCTGGCCGATAAATTCGCCGTTTGAAAGATCCAGAATTCCCAAAGCGCCATCATCTTCCAACGAGATGTACATGTAGCGCCCGGCCGGACCCAGGTCGAACATCTCCGGATCCTCGATATCTTCGTATCGCTGCGTGACCTCCAGTTTCGCCACATCGATAACATCGATGGATTCGCCTTCTCCGCAGGCCGCATAGATCAATGTTCGTTCGCCATTGAAACGCAGATGACGGGGGCGGTCACCTGTGGCAATGGTTTTGATTACCTTAAAGCTCTTGGGATCGAGAACGACAACGGCGTTGTCACGCTCGCTACTGACAAATATGTAACCGCTGCCCTTGGCCATGGCGCTGGTTAGGAGGCCGTTGTTGATCGTTAGGATCACGAGGGCCGCAAGCAAGGCCGTCTTCAAACATGGTCTCATTCCGGGCCGTCCTTCATCTGTTGCACCTTCTGACAAGCTCCGGAACGGTAGTTGAGGTCCGCCGCCGCGTCCAGTGCGAGGCCGCTATTACCGCCATGCCTTGACCAATGAGCCCTGCGGCGACACTCTGCGTTTGGCCAGGGAGGGTGTGATGTGAGTGAGGTGGCAAACGGCGGCGCGGTGCTTGAGGTATCGGGGTTGTCCTATGAATATGCGCAAGGTTTCGCCCTGAAGGATGTTGCGCTGACAATTAGAGCGGGCGAGATTTTGATGTTGTTGGGGCCCAACGGCGCCGGCAAGACGACGTTGTTTTCGCTGATCACCCGGCTGTATGACACCCGTCAGGGCAGCGTCACGGTGTTGGGCCATGAATTGCGGCGGCAGCCGGAACAGGCCTTGGCGGCCATGGGCGTGGTCTTTCAGCAACCGACTCTGGATCTTGATCTGACGGTGATGCAGAACCTGCTTTACCACGCCGCCCTGCATGGCGTGCCAGGCCGCATCGCACGGCAGCGGGCAGCGGAGGAGTTGGGCCGTTTGGATATGGCGGAGCGTGGCGGCGAAAAAGTGCGGCGGTTGAACGGTGGTCATCGGCGGCGGGTAGAGATCGCGCGGGCTTTGTTGCATCGGTCGCGCTTGTTGTTGCTGGACGAACCCACCGTCGGGCTCGATGTACCTACCCGCATGGCCATCGTGGACCACGTCCATTCCCTGGCTCGCGACGACGGTATCGCCGTCCTTTGGGCAACACATCTGATTGATGAAATCGCCGACGACGACAAAGTGGTAGTCCTGCATCAAGGCACGGTTCGCGCTACGGGAAGCACGGACGAGATCGTGGCCACGGCGGGGGGCGATGATTTGCTGGCCGCCTTCACCAAGCTGACCCCCCGACCGACAGAGGGAGCCGGG
>JABIRL010000146.1 GCA_018667855.1 Rhodospirillaceae bacterium | reverse complement strand
ACGCTAAAGCGCTACACGAAGCAGCGCGGGTCCCTCCTATGGACTACCGGGACAACCGGATAAATCTCGCCCGGCATCAGCAAAAGTGGGCCACTTTTACTCCGCCCTAATGGTCTGAATTTACTCCGCCGTTGACACCAGCTTCTCCCTGGCTTCGCCCAACATCCGCCGTGCTGTGGCCAATGATATGCCGGTGGCCGGTGATTTCGAATAGCGGCCCAAGGTCATCCGTCGAGCCTTGCGGTCAAAGCGATACATGAAAACGAAGGTCTTTTTGGAGCGAGGTGTGATCCGCAAGCCCAGGCCGGTGCGTCCGTCTTCCCAGACCTCAAACCGCTCTGCCTTTGGCTTGAGTGCGTCTATGGATCGATCAGTGAACCGCATCAATTGACCCTTTTGCCGCTACCCCAGCGCTACCCCAGACCCATTTGGGGTAGCGTTTGGTAGGTAACAGTGTGAAACAACATGAAATGGGACGGTACATTCATTCCCATATATCTGCAATATAATTGGCAGACGAAGGCCGTTCAAGGTGTTTCAGCGGCACGCAGCGCGTCGGGGAATTAAGCGATCTGGGTTCGTTGCATATGCCGCACATGGTCGTGACTGTCGTGCACGGCCAGATGCAGGGTGCAGCGGTTGTCCCAGAACGCGATTGACCCTCGGCGCCAGCTGAAGCGGCAGGTAAACTCCGGCCGGACCGCATGGTCGTACAAGTAGTTGAGCAGGGGCTGGCTCTCGGCTTCTGTCATACCGTCGAACCGATGTACATAGATCGGGTTCACAAATAGATGCTTTTGGCCGGTCTCGGGGTGGATGCGCACGACAGGGTGAAGGTTTTCCGTGGGTCGCCAATTCTCGTCATCACGCACCTGGCTGGCTCGTTTATCGTTTAGGTCTAGGTTGGGGCCGGCGACGCGGGTGTCGTTGTGCACCGCGTGAAGAGGCTCCAAAAGGCGTTTCATGCCCGCGGACAGGGCCTCGTACGCCAGGTATTGATTAGCGAACAGGGTGTCGCCGCCCGTTGGCGGCACTTCCATGGCGTAGAGGATCGCGCCCATAGGAGGCTTGGCCATCATGGTGGTATCGGCATGCCAGCCCTGGCCCAAGATCTTTTCATCACCCGGCTCCCGCCGTACGTAAACAATTTCGGGGTTTTCCTGGCCGAACTGAAAGTTGGGATGGACGAACAGCTCGCCAAAAGCCCTGGTGAAGGATTTGTGCCGCTCCACATCCAATGTCTGATCGCGGAAGAAGATCACCTGATGGTCCAATAGGGCGCGCCGGATGTCGGCGATGGTGTCGTCGTCCAGATCATCGGCGACATTCACGTCGCCGATTTCAGCGCCAAGGGCGCCGGCGATCGGTGTAACGGAGATACTCACGGCGAATCTTGGCCCCTTTTGGCCCATTGGCGATACATGTCCATGAGGGCAACAATATCCTTGCCCCTGTAGCCCTCGGCCAAGGCCAGGGCATACATCTCACGGACCAGAGATGCGGTGGGTGTCGGCATATTGAAGGCGCGGCCCAGGGCCACCCCGAGGGAGAGATCTTTTTCACCCAACTCCATTTTGAAGCCGGGGTTGAAGTCTTCTTTCAGGGCGTTGGGGAAGCGTTTGGTGAAATGATGGGAGCGGCCGCCGCTGACGGAAATCACATCGAACAGTTTTTGCGGGTCCACACCCGCCGCCACGCCCAGGGAAAACGCTTCCGAGGCGACCAGCACGTTGCCCATGGACATCATGTTGTTGACGATCTTCACCACCTTCGCGGTGCCGACCTCGCCCGTGTGCTGCCAGGTCTGGCCCAGCAGATCAAACAGCGGTCCGGCACGTTCAAGCACGGCGTCCTCGCCCCCAACCAGGAGTATCAATTTGCCTGTACCGGCTTCGTTGGGGCTGCCGCTGACCGGGCAATCCAGGACCCCGTGGCCCTTGACCGACGCCGCCGCGCCGACTTCACGCATGGTATCGGGGTCAATGGTGCTCAATTCCACCAGCATGCTGCCAGGTTCGGCCAGGGCGATAATGCCGTCGTCTCCTAGCCAGGCCCCCTTGACGGCGTTCGGATCGGGCAGGGAGGTCAGAACCGTGGTCCGTCCCGCCAAGGCAGCGGCCAGACTATCGGCCATCTTGACGCCTTGGCTCGACAGGTTCCGCCGCACGGCATCGGAGATGTCGTAGCCCATGACATCGTGCTGGGCCTCGCTTAAGCGGCTTGCCATGGCGGAGCCCATCTGCCCCATCCCAATTACCGCGATACGTTCGGTCATATCAATGCCCCGTCCCGATCAAACGTCGAGCCGATAGACCCGCGCTGCGGTATCGTGGAACAGCGATGCTTTTTCCCCATCGGAACAGCCCGAGGCGATGCGCTTGAAGGTGTTCCACAGCACGTTGTAGCTGCAGGTCCGCTTGTCCACCGGAAAATTGGATTCGAACAGACAACGCTCGGCGCCGAACCGCTCGATGCAATGGTCATAGTAGGCCCGCGTCGCCTCAGCCAATTCGGCGCTACTTGGGGGTTTGTCCTGAAGGTCCCAGTCGAAGCCGTTGACCTTCATATTGATGCCGCCCAGTTTCGCCACCACGTTGGGGCATTTCGCCAGTTCATCGATATCCAGACGCCATTGCGCCAGGATCTCGTCCCGTTTGCCCGCGTATGGTCCGATCCCCATCGGTCCGCCGAAATGGTTAAGGATCATGGTGGTATCCGGGAAGGCGCGAGCCAGGTCCGTAACCTCAGAGATCTGCGGATGATAGCACCAGGCCTCAAAGCTCATGTTGAGCGGCGCCAGTTGCGCAAAACCTTCGCGGAAGGTGGCGTCCGCCATCATGTGTTCTGTCGGACGGGTGTGGGAGTTGCGAATTTCGTCGCTGGCATCCCACGAGGCGGCGTGGCGAATGCCGCGGAAACGCCCGCCGCCGGCGGCGATGTGGGCTTCCAGCACCTCTTTGACATCTGCGCCAAGATTCAAATCGGCGAGACCGACGATGCCGGCGGCGATACGGCTGTCGCCATATTGGCCCGACGCGCTCATGGCGGCGATGCCGTTGACGAATTCCGTCTCGCCCACGGGCCGAAGGTGCCGGGGACCGTCCTTGCGGTACATGGCGTTGCATTCGATGAAGACGGTGGAGACGACGTTATGGCCGCTGTTTACTTCCGCCAGCATTTCATGGAACAAATATCGTGTTTCAACTTGCTCGGTGCGGAACTTGGCGGAGGGGTCAAAACCCGCATCCCAAAGATGGTGATGGGGATCGCAGATCCGCAGATCCGGTTCCAGGGTTTTTTCAGCGCCAAGCGCCAGCCAGTCGTCGGTATGTCCCATGCGCGTATCCTCCCAATTTTGTTGTTGGGTTACAGTACGCCATTCGCGCCGGTTGAGAACAGTCTTGTTGTGACCTCATGCGCCGGGACGGCCGGCGCCGCCGTCACCGACCAGGGAAAAAGGCGCCCAGAAAATCGGATGAGCGTAGGAGAACACCACCGAATTCGTTTGCGGGTCCACATATCCCCTCCCGTCCATGAGAGCCAGAATGGCCTGGCGCAGGGCCTGCGCACGGGCCAAAGCGGGGTCCTCGAACTGGCGGCGGAACAAATCCGTGGTCAAGGCCATGGCTGATGTCGTCTCAACCGGCCAGTTGCTGACCAGCAGGGCACGGGTGCCGGCATAAAAGAAAGCCCGGCCCAGGCCCGAGACCGCCTCGGCCCCGGCGCCCTCGCCGGCGCCCGTGTTGCAGGCGGACAGGACAACCCAGTCCGCGTTCAGCTTCAATCCCAGAATTTCGCCCATGGTCAATAGTCCGTCATCGGAACCGCCGACGATTTTAGGCGAGGAAAGGGCGATCGCCGGCTGGCTCAATCCATCCAGATCGCCGGGGATCAGACCATGGGTGGCAAAGGCCAGAATGCGGTATATCGATAAATCGACCGACTTGACGGCGCCCTCTGTCGCGGCCCTGCCGATGAATACATCGCGGCTTGGATCAGCTTGCAATGTCTTGGCGATATTGCGGATTTCATCCGATGTCTCGGGCAGCCGCGGCAGAATTTCCAGGCCGGCGCTGCTCAGCTCTGATGTGCGCGGGGCCGAACGTAATTTCACGGCGCGGCCGCTGGTCGGGTTGCGCCGTTTGACGCCGCGTGTGGTGACGGCCGCGACCTGCCGTGGCGTTCCGGAATTACCTTGTTCGGGCGCGCCAGTGGCGGTGTTACGGTCGTCATCATCGCCGCCGAACAGTGGATCGCCAAAACCCGCGAATTGTCTTTGCTCGCCTGACCGGACGGGGAGACGGCGCAGCGCGGCGAGAGAGTGCGCCGACGGCAACATGGCGATCGAATGATTGCGGATCAACCAGGGTACATCGGCGTAACGGACAAACAGGGGTTCCCGTTGCGGGCCAATACCGGTACGAGCGGTCGGCAACAGCGCAAAGGGCAAATAGCCCAGGGGGCCATGCGCCACGATGAAAAGGTTTTCCGACCCGCGCCATCCGGCGGCGACCGGCTGCAACAGCTTGGCATACAGATCATGTGCCCGGGTCACATCGAACTCCGGAATATCGCCGAGGGTTTGGGCCTGGGGTGTCAGGGATTTTCGTATTCGCTCCACCGCCGTCCGCAGTCCGGCCCGGCCTTTCTCAAATGTGCTGAAGGCCATGACCCCTTTGGCCGGGAAGGCCCATATATGGATCCTCTCCGCACCGACATACGTGACCACCATGGCCTCATCGGGTGCAAGGAAACCGCGTACTGAAGCGATATCCGCCGGCTTGGGATTGATCAGCTCAGCATAGTCTGGGAAGCGTTGCTCTATCTCTTCCATTAAAACGGCGCGCGCGCCACGCAGGTCGTCGATCGCGGTTCGCAGGCGTGTGACTTCGCCCGAGACGACTTTGCTGTCGATCAAGGCGTTTGAGAGAATGCCGTAGAAAGCGGAAATCTGTTTCTTGGCATCCTGTTCGCTACGCACGAGGTCGCGCAGGCCGGGATCAGCGATAGCGGCGCGGGCGGCCGATTGCGCCAGCGCCATTTGTACTTTGCGGGCGCCGGTGAAGGAGGCAACCCGAAAAGCCTCCGCCGCTTCCTCCCTACGTCCACTTTGCATCAAGGCGGCCATATAGCCCTCGTTGATCAACCGCAACCGGGTGCCGCTGTGGCCACTACCCGTACCGCTGGATTCCCGCGAACGCGTGCTCAATATTGCGAAGGATTGCCGAAAAAGTTCCAGTGCGGCAGCCGTATCGCCAGCTCGCTGCAAAGCGACGGCGTGAAGACCAAGTGCTAGTGCTGATTCGTAACTCTTAGCCCCCAATTTAACGACCAAGCGCCGGGCGGCGGGGCCGGTAATCTTGGCTGCATCATCAACCTGTCCCGTCTGTAGCAATGCCGTTGCCCGGTCCAGATCGTAACGGTAAAAACGGTCCAGCAGGATATTGTCTCCCCGCGCGGCCTTTGCAATCGCGGCAAAGCCGGACAACGCGCTGTTCCAATCGTCGGTGGCGACATGTACCGCCGCCAGGCGATGCCGGGCTCGGTTCAGGCGGTGTCCATCCTGGTCGACGCCTAGTTTTTCCAGAATATCGATGGCGATGGCGGCCAAATTCAATGCTTCCGTCAGGCGGCTGGTCCGCGTCAGGACCAAAATCATGGGGTCAATCGCCCGCGCCATGTATATGGAATTTCGCCCGAAGGAGGCTGCCGCGATTTGGATCCCATTTCGTGCCGCGATTTCCGCCTCCGCAAAACGGTGCTGACGCACCAAGGCGTTGGCGAGCGCTTGCAGCCCGTTCATCTTCGCCAATTTAAGAGTTGTTTTAGCAGGATAGACCGGCAGATCACTTTGTGGTTGCGTCTTTTCGACGATCAAGTTCTCGATGAGAATCAAGGAATTCCGCACCTTGTCTTCGGCGTCTTCGTAGCGTCCCGAGCGCCGTGCCACGGAACCTTCGGCTTGCAACAAAGTGGCACAGGGGAGGGCAAGAAAGGCATGTGATTGTCGGCCCCGAACTGCAATTCGATCCAGAATGGCCCGGCTGCGCACAAGATCATCGCCAGCGCCATCAAGATCGCCAATTAGGATCCTCCTGCTGGCCAGAATTGCATGGCTGGCTGCGATCCGACCTTTCTTCGTGTTCAACCGGTCCAGTATGGCGATGGCTTGTTCACGATAATCAATTGCGCGCACTAGGTTGCCGCTGTCTGCCTGAGCGGTGGCCGTGGAAATCAGGATATTGGCTTTGAGCAAGCTGTCCTTTAGTGTCTCCGCCCGCGCGGCGGCCAGATCGTCTCGCATCTGCCGGTTGCGGCCCAACTCGCCCGCGGCGACCGCGCGCTTGTAGAATGATCGTGCCCGCTCCTCCGGGCTGGCGCCGTTGCCGGCGGTGGCTGCCGCAGTGGCCTTGAGCCTGGCGACGGCCGCCGGCGTCCTGTTCGTGGCCGCCACCAGCATTCGGCGTACATCTTCTATTCTGCGCGGCGGCGGGGTGAAGCTTTGGCTTTCGAACTTGGCCGTTGTCTTGACGGCCTGCGACAGCGAAACCGGTGGTTTGCCGCCATTCTGACAGGACGTCAAAAGAACGGCGGCGAGACATAGGTGAAGTGGGAAAATGCTGGATGTCATCAGATCAATCTCGATAGTTAAACTGAATACTCAAATGGATCACCTGGGGTACCAAGAGCCATCGGACACGCCGGAGACGGATATTTCCTACGGCTCCATTCTGCCGCGAATTGGTTAATTAATTGCCGAAAGGATACGGTTTTGCTGAATTCTTAGGTTCGGATCCCTCGAGAATTCCATATGCCCTATAATGTTCCGAGGTTTGAACAGGAGAGGCGGGAACATGATCGAAACGACATTGGATATCACCACTAAGGATGGGGCGATGGAGACCTTTATCTGCCATCCGGAACGGGGTGGGCCGTATCCGGCCATATTTCTGCTGATGGACGCGCCGGGTATCCGGGAAGAGCTGCGCGACATGGCGCGGCGCCTGGCCTGTGTCGGTTATTATGTGCTGTTGCCAAACCTGTATTACCGGGCCGGCCGGGACACACTGTATGGACCTGACGTGCTTGTGGAAGGCAGCGCCGACCACACCGCCATGCGGGCGGTCCGCACCAAGATGACCATTCCCCCGGTGATGGAGGATGTGGGCGCCATAATCGCGTATGTGGATGACCAGGACATGGCCAAGCCCGGCGCCGTGGGCGCGCACGGCTATTGCATGTCCGGGCCTTATGCCCTGGCCGCCGCCGCGCGCTACCCTGACCGGGTCAAGGTCGCCGCTTCTTTCTACGGTACCTGGCTGGTCAACGAGGCGGAGGAAAGCCCGCATCTGACGTTTGGCGAAGTCGAGGGCGAGGTCTATATCTCGTGCGCTGAACACGATGCCCTCGCACCGTTGGATATGGTTGAAGAGCTGCGTCGACTGTTTGCCGAGGCGGGCTCGCCGGGCGAGATTGAACTGCATCCGGGCGTGCATCACGGGTTCGCCTTTCCGCAGCGGAAGATCTACGACCAACCGGCCGCCGAGCGCCATTGGGAGCGATTGTTCGCCCTTTACGGCAAGCTATAGACCACCCCGTCTTGACTTCGCCCCCTTGGGGCCGCAATGATCCGCGAAAATTTAGCCATAGAGTAGGTAGGAAATGTCTGAAGTGAATGCGGGCGCGGCCCATGCCGGCGCCAAGGTTGGTTCTGATTTTGACCTGGTTATCGTTGGGGCCGGATTCGCCGGCATGTATATGCTGCACCGGGCCCGCGGCCAGGGGCTCTCGGCGCGGGTATTCGAGGCGGGCAGCGGCGTTGGCGGAACCTGGTATTGGAACCGCTATCCCGGCGCCCGCTGCGATGTGGAAAGTATGCAGTATTCCTATCAGTTTTCGGAAGAGTTGTCTCAGGAATGGGAATGGTCCGAACGCTATTCGCCCCAGCCTGAAATTTTAACTTATGCCAACCATGTGGCGGATCGGTTCGATCTGCGCAGCGATATCCAGTTCGACACGACGGTTGCGGCGGCCCATTTCAATGATGACACGGGACGCTGGGATATTGAGACCGGCGACGGCGGGCAATGGTCGGCGCAATTCGTGGTCATGGCGACGGGCTGTTTGTCGTCGGCCAATATGCCGAAGTTCGAGGGGTTGGATAGTTTCCGGGGCGATACCTACCATACCGGCCATTGGCCCCACGAAGACGTCGATTTCACCGGTAAACGAGTGGGTGTAATCGGCACGGGATCATCGGCCATTCAGTCGATCCCGATCATGGCGGAACAGGCAACGCAACTGACGGTGTTCCAACGCACCCCGAACTACATGGTGCCGGCTCATAACGCCCCGATGGATCAGGCCTATGCGGCGGAGGTCAAGTCGGATTACGGCGCCTTGCGAGAGCGCGCCAGGGTCCGCCCCGGCGGCATTGATATCGAAATCGATCTGGCGCCGGCGCTGGAAGCCAGCGATCAGGAGCGGCGGCAAAGATACGAGGAAAAGTGGGCCTATGGCGGTTTCGGCTTCATGGGTGCCTATGGCGACCTGATGTTGAATGAGGAAGCCAACGACACGGCGGCGGAATTCGTACGCGGCAAGATTCGGGATGTCGTTGACGATCCAGCGGTCGCTGATTTGTTGTCGCCGCACAATACATTCGGCTGCAAACGATTGTGCGTCGATTCCAACTATTGGCAGACCTATAACCGCGACAACGTTTCCTTGGTCGATGTCTCTGAAAAGCCGATTGAGCGGATCACGTCGGCGGGCCTCAGTGTTGATGGCCAAGAGTTTGAATTCGACGCCATTGTCTTCGCCACCGGTTTCGATGCCATGACGGGGACGTTGCTGAGGATTGATATCCAAGGCATCGGCGGGCAGAAACTGGCGGATAAGTGGGCCGAGGGGCCGAAGACCTATCTGGGTCTATCCATCGCCGGCTTCCCAAATATGTTCACGGTAACCGGGCCCGGCAGCCCCTCCGTTCTGACCAATATGCTGCCGTCCATCGAACAGCACGTGGACTGGATCAGTGATTGCCTGGACTACATGCGCCGGAACGGCCATGCCCGGATCACCTCCGAGAGCCAGGCCGAGGAAGACTGGGTTGAACATGTGCGCGATACGGCAGGCTTATCCCTGCGTTCGGAATGCAGCTCCTGGTACGTGGGCGCCAATATTCCCGGCAAGCCGCGGGTCTTCATGCCTTATATGGGTGGCTACCCGGCATATTTGGAAAAATGCGCCGAAGTCGTCGAAAACGGCTATCAGGGATTCGCGTTGAGTTAATTGGCACCATGAAATAGTCGAAACTGGCCCTTTTAATCCAGCCAATTTCGGCGCACATACGGGCCTCAATCTAAATTTGGATAGGAGTCTCCGCCATGGCCCAGCAACTGGCAAGCGTTTGCCCCCTGGATTGCCCTGATACCTGCTCTCTGACTGTCACGGTCGAGGACGGCAAGATTACCAAGGTGCGCGGCTCCGAGGCAAACCCCCTGACCAAAAGCGCCATTTGCAGCAAGGTATCAAAGCTGTATCCGGACTTCGTTCATGGATCCAACCGCCTGACGCAGCCTCTGCGCAGGATCGGCCCTAAGGGCGAGGGCAAGTTCGAGGCGATTTCGTGGGACCAGGCCATGGACCTGATCCATGAGAAATTTCAGGATGCCATCGATAAATACGGCCCCGAGACCATCATGCCCCTGAACTATGCCGGCCCACACGGTATGTTGGCCGGCGGTTCCATGGACTTGCGGTTTTTTCACCAATTAGGCGCCACCGTTTTGTCCCGCCGGCCATTGTGCGGCGGCATCAAGTCCGAGGCCTGGGCCGGGACGTTCGGCGCCATCGCCGGCGTGCAAATGACCGATCTGGAACAATCCGACATGATCGTGGTCTGGGGCAACAACGTCTCCTACTCCAACCTTCATCTGGCCCCAGTGCTGCAGCGCCTGCGGGATCGCGGCGGCAAAGTCGTTGTGGTCGACCCCAAGCGGATCAAGGTAGCGGAACAGGCCGACCTGCATTTGGCCCTGCGCCCGGGCACGGACATTGTTCTGGCCTTTGCCCTGGCCGCTGAGTTGGAGCGTCGCGGCGCCTTTGATACCGATTTCATCGCCCGCATGGTGGAGGGCGCGGAGGACTTCATGGCCCAGGCGCGGCCCTTCTCGATTGAGCGAGCGGCCGAAATAACGGGCCTCGCGGTGGATGACATTCTGCAACTGGCGAGCTGGTACCACGGGGCCGATGCCGCCGCCCTGGCGGTGGGCAATGGGTTGGAACGGAACCGCAATGGCGGTGCCGGCATTCGCGCCATATTCGCTCTACCGGCCCTGACCGGAAAATTTCAGCATCCCGCCGCCGGTCTGGTCGGCGGTTCCGGCAATCTGTTTCCCAAGACAATGGGCAAACTGGCCCGCCCGGATTTAATTCCCGAAGGTACCCGTACCCTGAACATCATCGATGTGGGCCGTCACCTGGCGGAGGACGACGTTGAGCCGCCCCTGCGCGGCTTGGTGATCTATAACCATAATCCGTTGGTGGTGCACCCTGACCAGAACACCATGCGCCGGGGTTTGGCGCGCGAAGATGTCTTCACCGTGGTCATCGATATCGCCAAGACGGACTCGGCGGACTATGCGGATGTGGTTCTGCCCGCCGCCAGCCATTTCGAGCATGAGGAAATTTTTTGCGCCTATGGCCAGCAGTTTCTGCAACGGGCCGAACGGGTGATCGAACCGGTGGGCGAAGCCCTGCCGAACACCGAGATTTTCCGCCGTTTGGCCCGGCGTTTCGGCTTCAACGATCCCATTTTCCAGGCCAGCGACGCCGAGTTGATCGACGACGCCATTAACGCCGATGATCCGCGTTTGGAAGGTCAAAAGCCCAGCGAATTGCCCCTGGCTACCGCCATATCCATGTCGGAGCCAACGGACCGCATCGGTTTCGAACGCACGCCGACCACCAAGAGCGGCCGGATTGAGTTGAAATCAGCCTATTTGACCGACAAGTTCGCTGCCCCGATCCCGCTGTACGTGCCCTTGGCGGAGGATCAACAGGCGGAACCGGCGCATCCCTTTGCCCTGATCACGCCGTCATCCAACTGGCGCACCAACTCCACCTTCGGCGGACTGGCCAAGTCCGACAACACGCCGCCGTTGGAGATGCACCCTGACGATGCCGCTCAACAGGGCCTATCCGACGGCCAGCAGGTTCGTGTCTACAACGACCTGGGCGAAGTCTTCCTGCCCTTGCGCATCACGGACAGTGTCGCCCGCGGCGTCCTGCTGTCGTACAAAGGCGCCTGGATGAAGACCACCACGAATGGGCAAACCGTCTCCGCCCTGGCGCCGACCACCAAGGCGGATTTATCGGAAGGTGCCTGCTACAACGACACCCGCGTGGCGGTGGCGCCGGTATAGTTGGGGCTAGAGTCACATACATAGGGTCATTGTCGGTGGATTTGCTTTGATGGCTTGAAGGCAAAGCCATGAAATCAGTGGCTGGCCTTCGCCGGCTTTCCTGTGGCAAGATTGATCGACGAACACCCGCCGATTTTGAACCAATTCCACACAATGGAGAGCCAACGTGACAACTAACAACAATTCCCGTACGACCAAAGGACGGGGCGAGCTTTACGACAGCGTTCTGGAAACCATTGGCAACACGCCGTGTATCCGTATTAACAATCTAGGGCCGGACAATGTTACTCTTTATGTGAAGGCTGAATTCTTTAATCCTGCCGCTTCGGTCAAGGATCGGCTGGCGGTCAGCATTATCGAGCAGGCGGAAAAGCGCGGCGATCTGAAGCCGGGACAAACCGTGGTCGAGGCGACCAGCGGCAATACGGGCATCGGCCTGGCCATGGTATGCGCGGCTAAGGGTTATCCCCTGGTGCTCACCATGGCGGACAGCTTTTCGGTGGAACGGCGGCGCTTGATGCGGTTTCTGGGCGCCCAAGTTATCCTGACGCCGCGGGCCGAAAAGGCCTATGGCATGGTTCAAAAAGCCAAGGAGTTGGCGGAGGCCAATGGCTGGTTCCTTGCCCACCAGTTCGAAACCCCCGACAACGCCGATATCCATGAAAATACCACGGCGCGGGAAATCATGGCGGATTTTGAAGGCGGCCGGTTGGACTATGTGGTCACTGGCTATGGCACGGGCGGCACCGCCACGGGCATCGGACGGGTCCTGCGCAAGGAACGTCCCGACACCAAGATCATTCTGTCCGAACCCGCCAATGCGCAACTCGTCGGCAGTGGTGTTACCCAGGAACGGAACGCAGAAGGGGAACCGTCGGTGACTCATTCGGCGTGGGAGGCGCATCCGATACAGGGCTGGACCCCGGATTTCATTCCCCTGGTGCTGCAGGAAGCCATCGACGAAAACCTGTATGACGAAATGGTCCCCGTGCCGGGACCGCAGGGTATCGAATGGGCCGGCAAATTGGCCGCGAAAGAAGGCATCATGACCGGTATTTCCGGCGGTGCTACATTTGCCGTCGCCATGCAGATGGCGGAAAAGGCGGCGCCCGGTTCAGTCATCCTGGCCATGCTGCCCGATACCTCGGAACGTTATCTCTCCTCGCCGCTGTTCGAGTCTATCGAGGAGGTCATGACCGAGGAAGAGATCGCGCTGTCGCACTCCACCCCTGGCTTCCATATGCCCAGCGACTGATCGGAGAAAATAATGGGACGGCTGCAGGATAAAGTTGCCGTGGTGACCGGCGCGGCCCATGGTTTGGGCCGCGCCACGGCGCTGCGTTTGGCGGAAGAAGGCGCCAGGCTGGTGCTGGGCGATATCGAAGGGGAAGCATTGGCCAAAACAGCCGCCGATGTCACCGCCCTCGACCGTCCGGTGCACACCGTCGTGGGTGATCTGACGGATCCGGCGGGAGCGGAAAGCCTGATCGGTACAGCGATTGCGGAGTTCGGCCAGATCGATTGCCTGGTCAATAATCTGGGCGGCTCCCGCAACGCCAAGATCTGGGAGATGTCGGTCGAGGATTGGGATTTTACCCTGCGCCTTAACCTGCGGGGCACGTTCCTTTGTACCCGTTTCGCTGTGCCGCACATGATGGAGCGGCGGCAGGGGCGGATCGTCTGTCTGTCATCGGGCGCCCGCGAAGGCACGCCGTGGACGGCGTTGAGTACCGGCGGCGCAGCCTACTCCGTATCCAAGGCCGGTGTGCATGGCTTCATCCGCGACGTGGCCATGGAACTGGCGGAATACAATATTACCGTCAATGCGGTGGGCCCCGGCCCCATCGATACCGACCGCGTCGGCCCCGGTTTACGCGAATTGCAGGACAACATGGTGCTTGGTCCCATGACCCTGACGCCCCTGGGGCGTTTGGGATTACCGGAGGAGGTCGCCAACGCCATCCTGTTCCTGCTTAGCGACGAGGCTTCGTATATTTCCGGCCATACCCTGGCGGTCGCGGGCGGGCGCTAATTTTAGTAGGAGAGAACCATGACCAGATTATCGAAACTCAGCCGTTCCATTGCCGGCAAGGTGGCGTTGGTTACCGGCGCGGCCAGTGGCATGGGGCGGGCCACGGCGCATTTATTCGCCGACGAGGGCGCTCATGTGGCGGTGACCGATATCAATGGCGAGGGCGTCGAGGCTGTGGTGGCCGAGATCACGGAGGCGGGCCTCAACGCAAAAGGCTGGACATTGGATTTGGCCGATCCGGAGCGTATCAAGGCGGTGGTGGGTGAGGTCGCGGATCATTTCGGCGGCCTGGATATTCTGGTCAACAACGCCGGCATATCCCAGCACACCCTGATCGACGACGATGACTACGAAGCGATCTGGGACCGGCATTTGGATATTCTGCTCCGCGCCCATACCCGGACCATCCGCGCCGCGCTGCCCCATCTCCGCGCCAGCGAGGGCGGGCGCATCGTCAACATCGCCTCCACCGAAGGCCTGGGCGCGACGCCGGAAACCAGCCCCTACACAGCCGGCAAGCATGGCGTCATTGGCCTGACGCGTTCCCTGGCCGTGGAACTGGGGCGGGAAGGCATCACCGTCAACTGCATCTGTCCCGGCGCCATCCGTACCGGCATGACCGCGAACATCAAGGAAGAACACAAGACGATTTTTGCCAAACGCCGTATCCCCCTCAGGCGATATGCCGATCCGGAGGAAGTCGCCCACGGCACCCTGAATTTCGTGCTGCCCGCGTCCAGCTACATGAACGGCGCCGTGCTGCCCGTGGATGCCGGCCTGACCATCAAGAACGCATAGCGGACATTCAATCGGAAAACGCCGGCATCACCTGTTCGCCGAAGCGGCGCATGGAGGCTAGGTTTTGTTCCTGGTTCATATCGCCGAAACCCGTCTGGCACAGCAAATGTTGCACGCCCACATCCCGCAACTCGGCCACCTGCTCCTTCACCCGCGCGGGGGAGCCGTAAAGACATCCCGTTTCCAGGGTATAGGGCAGGGCGTCTGCGTCGCTGATGGCGGGATCCGTCCAGGGGTTCAGCATGTTTGGATCGATTTCAAAGTCGTCCGGGTTATGGGCCTCGCGCACATGCATCATATGTTCGCGGGTATCGAGCAGCAGTTGGCAGATCTCGTCTTCCGCCTGGGCGTCGCTGTCCGCCACATAGACATTGCGCCATAAGGCTATCTGCTTCATCAGACGGTTGTGGGTGGCTTCGTCATGGCCGCCCGCCCGCAGGCCGGCTTCATACGTGTTCCAGCGATCCTTGATCTTTTCCACGCCCAGGCGCGCGGTCAGAATGGGGATGCCCAGACGACCGCATTCCTCGAACGATCCCGGTGATATGACGCTGCGCCACAAAGGCGGACCCGGTTGCTGAACGGGTCGCGGCCGCAGTTCCGGAATTTCGATGGAATGGAACTTGCCGTCATACTTCAACGGCGCCTCTGTCCAGGCCCGCTGCATGATATCGACGGCCTCGTCCATGCGTTCCCGGCTGTCGTCGCTGCGCAGGCCGTGGCCGACGAATTCATATTCGTTGTAAACCGTGCCCTTGCCCACGCCCACATCGATGCGGCCCTTGGACAGGTTATCCAGCAGCGCCAATTGCGTCGCCAGGCGGATGGGGTGGTGAAAGGGCATCTGCACCACGGCGAAGCCGATCCTGATACGTTCCGTACGCATGGCCAGGGCGGCGGCGAACACGACGGCGTCGTTATAGACGCTCTCGCCGGTAAAATAATGCTCGGTCAGCCAAACATCCGAGAAACCCAGTTCCTCGGCGTAGCAAACCTGCTCTATCTGTTGGTCAATACGCGCCGCATCTTCATCGCCGGATGGGGACAGGGACAAGGTTAGCCAGCCAAACTGCATGGACGTCTCCATTTCACTCGTAAACAATGCAACAGAAGTTAATTGATGATGGCAGGTCTGCCAAGTCTAGCTGCCAATGATGTTGTGCTCCGGGCCAAAGGGAAAGGTGGTGATATTCTCGGCATCATCTTCGCCGACGATCAGAATATCATGTTCCCGGTAGCCGCCGGCGCCGGGTTGCCCCTCGGGTATCATGATCATGGGTTCCATGGAGACGACCATGCCGGCTTGCAGCACCGTCTCCACATCCTCCCGCAGTTCCACGCCGGCCTCGCGGCCGTAATAGTGGCTCAACACCCCAAACGAATGGCCATAGCCGAATGAGCGGTATTGCAGCAGATCATGGGCGCGATAGATTTCGTTCAGTTCCTTCGCAATTTCGTCGCACCTGGCGCCCGGCCTGATCAATTCCAAACCCCGGCGATGGACCTGGCAATTGATCTGCCACAAATGGAGATGCTCGGCGCTGGCGTGTTCGCAAAACAGCGTGCGTTCCAGGGCCGTGTAGTAGCCGAAGATCATGGGGAAACAGTTCAGACTCAAGATATCGCCGGTCTGAATGACCCGATTGGTCACGGGATTATGGGCGCCGTCGGTGTTGGTGCCGGACTGAAACCAGGTCCAGCTGTCCATCAGTTCGACAAAGGGGAAGCTGCCGGCGATATCCCTGATCATGGCATTGGTCGAGGCCATGGCGATTTCATGTTCCGGCACGCCGGCGGCGACCGCCTCGACACAGGCCTGTCCGCCGACCTCGCAAATGCGCGCGCCGGTGCGGATCAGGGTTTGCTCCTCCGCTGATTTGATGGTGCGCTGCCACATGACGGGTTGGCCGATATCGACGAATTCCACGTCGGGGAAGGCGTCCGACAATTGCTGGTGAAACTCCAGGCTGACGTGATCGAATTCAATGCCCAGCCGTTTTGCACCCGGCAGCAGTTCCTGCAAGGCGCGGAAATAGTTGTCCTTGCGCCAATCCGTGTAGGTGATGTTGTCACCATGGCTGCGCCGGCCGGGCTGGCCGCCGTCAATGGCTGCGGTGACGGTGGTGGCCTGGTCACCGTCCATCACCAGGGCGTACTTGCGACCGAAATAACAGTACAGAAAGCCCGAGAGATAACAGATGTTGTGATAGGAGGTGAAAATGCAGGCATCAATATTATGCTCTGCCAGATGCCCTCGGATCTTGGCTTGCCGGCGCTCCATCTCGTCATTGCTAAATGGCGACCAGCTTTTCGGGCCATTTTGCCACTTCACCACATGCAGCAGGTCGTCTTGCATAAGGGCTAATCCGTGATTGGTTTGCTGCCGACCCGTGGAAGGGGGCGGCCACCATCGGCCACGCCCATGCACAGGACAATTTCATCAGCCCGCGGCGCATCGCCGATCATCACGGTGATGGTGTCGAAATGATCGAACGACCAGGCTTGATCCTTGTGGCCCAAAGGTAGATCAATGGGCGCGCCCACCGCCGCCACTT
>JABIRL010000136.1 GCA_018667855.1 Rhodospirillaceae bacterium | reverse complement strand
GCTTTCAGGGCCTTAAACGTCGCGGGGTCTTCCGTGATCAGGGCGGCGATCTCGGCGGCGGCACCCGCCGTGGGTCCGGCCTCGTCCGCGATGACCAGGCGGCCGGTCTTTTGCACCGAGGCGCGCATGGTCTCGTTATCCAGGGGGAACAAGGTGCGGGGGTCCACCACCTCGACCGAGACGCCTTCCTTTTCCATTTCCTCCGCCGCCGCCAGGGCCTCATGCACCAGCCAGGCCAGGGCGATGACCGTGATGTCACTGCCCGTACGCTTCACATCGGCGACGCCAATGGGGATCGTATAGTCCTCTTCGGGCACCTCGCCCTGAAAACCCATGAGGCGGGAAGCTTCAAACGACAGGACCGGGTTGTTGTCCCGAATGGCCGATTTCAACAGGCCTTTCATATCATAGGGCGTGGACGGCAGGATCAGCTTCAGGCCGGACAAATTCATGAACATCGAGTACGGACTTTGCGAATGCTGCGCCGCCAACGACGTACCGCCACCGACCGACGAACGAAAGACGATGGGAAAGGTTTGCTGACCGCCGAACATGTAGTGAATTTTCGAAGCCTGGTTGACGATCTGATCCATGGCAACGAAACAGAACGTCACCATGGACCAATTGACGATGGGGCGCAGGCCGGAACCCGCCGCACCGATGGCGATACCGGAAAACGCATTCTCGGCGATGGGCGTCGCGCGCACCCGCGCCTCGCCGAATTCCTCCACCATGGACGGTGGCGCATCGGTGGCCAGATGCAGTGTCTTGGGATCAAGGCGCATTTCCTCGACCAACGCTTCCATGCCGGCCCGGCCATATGAAATTTCTCGCATTGTCATCTCTCCCGCTCAATCCGCGAACACGTCTTCCAGCGCCGCCTCGGGCGCCGGGAATGGGCTGGCTTTGGCAAAGGATACGGAAGCTTCTATCTCGGCCAAGATTTCATCGTCCATGGCCTGGAATTCCGCATCGCTGAACTGCCCCTGTTGCTGCTTCAGACTATCCACCAGCATGGGAATGGGATCGCGGGCCACCCAGGCAGCGATTTCCTCTGGCGGGCGTGGATCGACGGCACCGAGACGTTCCGTATGGGCCCGGTGACGGTAGGTCTTGCATTCCAGCAAAGTCGGCCCCTCGCCGGCCCGGGCGCGGGCAATGGCCTCGGTCGCCGCATCATAGACCGCAACCACGTTGTTGCCGTCCACCACGGCGCTGGGAATACCGTAACCGGCAGCCCGATCAGACATATTAGCCGCCGCGTGGGTCATCTTGGACGAGGTATTCGCGGCCCAGGAATTATGTTCGCAAACATACAGCATGGGTAGCTTCCAACTGGCTGCGATGTTCAGGGATTCATGGAACGACCCGGCGTTCGAGGCGCCATCACCGAAGAAACAAACGGCGACACCGCCCTTGCCTTCCATCTGCGCCGCCAATCCCGCGCCGGTGACGATGGACAGCCCGCCGCCCACGATGCCGTTGGCGCCCAGCATGCCGATGGAAAAATCAGCGATATGCATGGAGCCGCCCTTGCCCTTGCAATAGCCGTCCACGCGGCCATACAGCTCCGCCATCATGCGGTTCAGATCGGCGCCCTTGGCGATGCAATGGCCATGGCCCCTGTGATTGGAGATGATCTGATCGTCGTCATTCAGGGCCGCGCAGACGCCCACCGCGATGGCCTCCTCGCCAATATAACAATGCACTACGCCATAAATGTCGCCGTTCTGATAATCGTCCGAGGCGCGTTCCTCGAACCGGCGAATGGTCTGCATTTGACGCAGCATATCCCGTTGCAGTTCTGGAGAGGCAGGCATGATCCGGTTTCCTCAAATTTGTTTGTTGGTTGCCAATATTGTGCGTTCGAAGAGGCGACGACGCAATAGCAAGGTGGATCACGTGGCGGAAGCTGTGCTGGCTGCCGCTCGGGTCTTCTCCTCGGAGTCTAGTCGGGGATCGAATTCAAGGCCGTATTTTCAACGCCATGCAAACCCTATGGTGCGTTTTGGAACAGCAGGAACATAGTCCCGACAAAATCATGCCCGGATCCACATCGTCGGGATCCGGGCACAAAATTGCCTTCCATGTAGATTGTCTGAGTTAAAAGCCCAGCACCACGGGCGGATCCACAGGATCACCATCCGCGAACTCCGCGGGAGTTTCGGCGATGACCATGTCGATGGCGCTGCCGACATCGGTGCCGGCGGCGGCGTCAAGCACGGCATCCAAACTTGCCGACATATCGTCCAGGCTGGCGGCGACTTCAGCCGCGCCGTCAAATTGCGCCTGCAAATCAAGCTCCATCCCGCCTTCACCCAGACGCAGGACCTCAATCATATTGCCATGTTCCAGATCAATGGTGACGTCGCCCAGATCGTTCTCGCCATCGCTGAACGTCAGGTTGAGGAACGAACCGTCATCGGCGCGGACGGCCGTGATATCGAGATTGGCCCAGTCAATATTTTCGCCGCGAAGCTCCAGTACATCCGTGCCCCCCACATCAGCGATAACATCGGAACCATCGCCCAGATTAAAGACGAATGTGTCGGCACCGCTTCCACTGATCATGACGTCGTCCCCGGCACCGCCCGTAATAACGTTGCTTCCGCTACCGGAAATCAGCACATCGCTACCGCTGCCGCCATTCAGCACGTTATCCATGCCGTTGGCGATCAGGGTGTCATCGCCGTCATCACCGTTAACCGTGTTGTCATCCCCGGTGACAGTCAGCAGATCATTGCCGGCGCCGCCGACTTCAACATTGAAGTTGCCGGTTGCGGTGATGGTGTCATTGCCGTCTTCGCCAAGAAGATAATTGCTGTTGCTCGTCGCGGTGATGGTGTCATCGTCAGCGCCGCCGTGAACAGAGTTTCCGTAGCCGACCACGTCGATGACGTCCTCGCCCGCCCCGCCTGAAATCATGGAATTGTAGTTACCGGTAACAGTGACCGCATCATTGCCGTCTCCTGCATATATCACGCTGTCGGTCCCGGTAAGGGTGATCGTGTCATCGCCGGTCCCGCCATTGACTGTATTGTAGGACCCATTGACGTCCAGTGTATCCGCCCCTTCATCGCCATTGACCGTGTTTTCGGTTCCGGTAACGGTGACCGTGTCGTCACCGGTGCCGCCGCTGACCGTGTTGTTTGCGCCATCGACGACAATTGTATCCGCGCCGGCATCACCGTTGACCGTGTTGGCGTCGCCGTAAACACTGATAAGATCGTCGCCTGTCCCGCCATGAATGGCATTTGAATCGCCCTGGATATGGATGGTGTCCTGACCCGAGCCGCCCCAGGCTTCGTTAAAATTGCCATTGAGGTGAATGCTGTCGTCGCCGTCCTCGCCAAAGGCTCTGTTACGGCTGCCATCCAAGTTGATGTTGTCATCATCGGAACCGGCATAAATCGTGTTGTGGTTGCCTAATAAATCAAAATAGTCCTGCCCTTCACGAGTCCGGAAGGTCTCCCAGGTCCCTGAACCAGTCCAAGAATCATTTTCTAAGTTTTCACCGCTGCGGTTATGTTGCATATGCCGTCTACTCATTTGATTTTCCCTTTTTTCAAAATGCGCCCGGCGGATTTGCACGGGCATCGGCTGAAGATCTCTGACGGTGTTTGGCGAAGCGCCATGGCCGTCATTTGCAATTACGGTTATAGCCGCCCGGGAAATTGGGAAGGTTTCCCGGATGTTTCTGAATGAGATTTATTCCCATTGCGCTTTGGAGCGCAATTGAGACGTCGCCGCAAATCCGACGAGGCTACTGTCGCAATGGGGTGGACAGGTCTACGATTCCTTCGGAACCCAGTAGTTCAAATATTCCACATAGGCCGCCGGGTCGTCCTGACCGTCTACTTCGATCAGGTGCGAGGTGGTGAACAGGCGGCGGCCCGCTTCCTTGTCCACGACGTCCATAAGGCCGATGCGGTCGCGCACGCGGATGCCGTCGCCGATCACCGTGGGCTTCAGTATGCGCACCTTGTTCATGCCGTAGTTCAGGGAATGCAGGCCATCTGCCGGGTCGATACCGCCGACCCGGACGAAATAGGTAATCAGGCTGACCAGAAAGAAGCCATGGATAATGGTACCGCCATAGGGGCTTTCCCGCGCGGCGCGGTCCCGGTCGTTGTGCATCCAGGTGGGCCATCGGGTGACCTCGCCGAATATATTGACCTGCATCTGATCGATATCCAGCCAGTCGGTCACACCAATTTCCTGGCCGATATATTCATGGGCGTTGGAGATAAGAATATCTGGATGGGCCATTGCTTCGGTCCAACTTTATTTGGTCAATGCGGGACCGTCGAAACTGCCCAGGGTGGTGATGTCCTCAACAGACTTGCGGGTCAGCTTGGTCCATTGCTTCACCGGCTTGCCAAGGGGCACTACAGCGGCCACGGCGAATTCCGCTGGAATTTTCAACAGCGCCTGCAGTTCCGCCTCGCAGGCCACGGCCAGCGTCGTGATAGTGCCGCCGAAACCGGCCTGACGGGCACCCAGCAGAACATTCCAGACGAACGGATAGATGGACGCGCCGGAGATCATGCCGATGCGGTCCAGGTCCTGATCCATGGAGGCGACCACACGCAGATCAACCACGAAGACCAAAACCACGGAGGCATCCTTGAATGAATTGATCAATGGGGGCGCCGGCCGTGTGGCCGCGATCTCTTCCGCCGTGACCTTTGTGGGGATGACAGCATTCCAGGGGCTTTCCCCGGCCTTTGATTGCGCCACATAGCGTTTCGCCGCCGGTTCCGCCAGCTTG
>JABIRL010000173.1 GCA_018667855.1 Rhodospirillaceae bacterium | reverse complement strand
ACGCTGACGCCGACCACGCCGCCGCTCTCGCCGACGGCGCGCAACAGGCCATCGTCCTTGTTGCGCGGCAAGTCCGTCAGGGCGCGGGCATCCACGTGGGTGGCCAGCACCGGCTGGGTGGACAGTTCCAGAATATCCCGCGACGTGGCATCGCCCACGTGGCTGATATCGATGGCGATGCCCAGTTCGTTCAACAGACGCACGGCATCCCGGCCCAACTGGCTCAGGCCCGCATCCTCCGTCTCCAGATTCCCATCGCCCATGAAGTTGCGGTAATTGTAGGTCGGCTGCATCACGCGGACGCCAAGCTGATGAAACAGATATAGGCGGTCCAGATCGTCAGCCACCGGGCGCATGTTCTGCCAGCCCATGATCAAGCCGATTTTGCCGGCCCGCCGCGCCACCGCTAGATCATCCGCTGCGCGGATCGGCATCCATTCGCTGTCCGGCGCCGCGCAGCGTGCCAGCCAGGCCGCGATGTCGATACAGCATTCGGTGAAATCCGCCTCGAAATGACAGACGGTGACGTTCAGGGCATCGACCCCGCCGACCCGCACATCGCCCGTATAGCCGTCGCTGTGATAGGACAAGCCATCGATCACCAGTGCCCTGTCGTGCAATTCCGCGGCCGTCGCCATTCCACCGTCCTCCCTACGCTTCAACATGGATCGGCATGGTGCCCTGATCGGGGAGAGATGGCAATTTTGCGAAAGATGAATATGCTTTCGATAATTGGAAACGGGGAGCGCGTTGATGGCGGGTAATATCGAATTCGGACTTGATGTGGGCATCTATGGCCGGCTGGCGACGCCGGACGAGGTTTTGAAACTTGCCCTGCTGGCAGAGGACGAGGGCTTTCATGCCGTCTGGCTGGCCGATCACGTGGTCTTTCCGGCCACCGTGGCGCCGAAATATCCCTACAGCCTGGACGGCAATTTTCCGGTGCCCCTGGATGAGCCCTTGCTGGAGCCCGTCGCCACCATGGGGGTTCTGGTGGGCGCCACCAAGCGTGTGAAAATCGGTACGGCGGTGCTGGTGATACCCTATCGCAACCCCATCCTGCTGGCCCGCATGCTGGCCACCCTGGACGTTTTTTCAAATGGCCGCATCATTCTGGGCGCCGGTGTCGGCTGGATGGAGGAGGAATTCAACGCACTGGATACCTTCGACTTCACAAAACGCGGCAAGGTCACGGACGAGTATCTGGAAATCTTCAAGGCCATCTGCGGCGGCGGCGAAGTAGCTTATCAGGGGGAGACTTATCAGTTTGAGGCGGTCAATTCCTACCCGCCGTCGGTACAGCGCCCACATCCGCCCATCCTGGTCGGCGGCACCTCCAACCCGGCCTTGCGTCGGGTGGCGCGGTTGGGAAACGGCTGGCTGTCGGTTGGATTGCCCCTGAATAAGCTGGCTGAACGTCTGGACGTGCTGCGCGGATTGTGGCGGGACGAGGGGCGGGCGGAGGCCGATCTTCAGCTTTATCACAAGCTGTTCATCAATATCGGTGAAGCGGTCGCGGCCAAGGACGGCGGGCGGGAGCCGGGCACCGGATCGGTCATTGAAATCATCGACGATTTCAAACGCATCGTCGACTTGGGCTACCGCGGCTTCATCGTCCGCTATCGCGGCGAAGACGCAGGGGAACAGCAGCGGCAGATCTCCCAATTCGCCGCCGAGGTCGCACCCAAGATCTGATGCCGAAGATCTGAAGCGGACGGCGTTCAGTTCGGCGTCGTCGGGGCCGGTTCCACGTCGGGGGGCAGGATTTCCATTTCGACGATTTCTTCTGCTTCATCCGGCTCATCAACTTCGCCGGCGGCATAGGGCAGAACCGCGCCAGCGCCGGGCGGGATCCGCCAGACGAAGGCGTCAAAACTGCCGCAGTCGGGGCAATGGGCCGCCCAGGCGCCGTTCTGACGGCCGCAATCCTGGCAAACCCATGTGGCATCGACCGGCAGGCTGGCGGCCTGACGCAGCCATTGCCGGGCCGCCGCGCCATCACCGCGTTCGGCCTCCTCCAGATCGGCGATCAGGCGGGCCGCGTTGGCTGATGGCGCCTGTTCCATCAAGGCTTTCAGCTGTACCCGGGCCTGATCATATTCGCCGGCTTCCAGCGCCGCGCGGGCCACGGCCCTGCGGCTTTCGGGATCATCCGCCATCTCGGCGACCAGCTTTTGCACCGCGTCCAGGCGGTCCTCGGGCTCGTCGGTGGGGTGCATTTCCAGCCAGGCGGCCAGCAGATCAGGATGGGGCGATGTGCGCCATGCGGTTTGCAGCAGGCGCCGGGCCTTGCGCGCCTCGCCCGCCGCGCCATGCAGACGGCCGGCCAGGGCGGCGGCAGGCGAGAAATCAGGCAGTTGGGAATGGGCCTTGCGGGCCAGATCCAGGGCCCGCTTGCTCTCGCCCATCGCATCGGCATCCTGGGCCTGGGCGAACAATACGATGGCCTGATGCCGCGCGCTCTCGTCCATCGGCATCAGCTTGCGCTTAATGGTATGGGTTAGCGTCTTCTCCGCCGCCTGCCAGTCACCGGCGGCGGCTTCCAGGGAGAACAGCTCGTGGCCCACCCATGGCGTGTCGGGACGCAGGGCAAAGGCGCGGCGCGCCAGGGCCAGGGCCTCGACCCGGTCGCCATCGCGGCGGGCTTGCACCAGCAGGCCGCGCAGGCCCAGAAATTCGGTCTCCGGCCGGTCCGCCATGGCCTGGAAATGTTCCTTGGCGCCGGCTTCATCGCCATCCAGCTGTGCTGCCTGGGCGGACAGCAACAGGGTCAACGACGGCTCATCAAGCAACTGCGCCGTGCGCTGGGCAAGTTTTTTGGCCTGGCCCACATCACCGGCAGCCACCGCGACAAGGCCCGAAGACAGGCTTTGATAGCCGCGCCGGCGGCGGCCTTCGGCGCGCAGATTGCTCAACGCCAAGGGCGAGGAGACCAGCCAACGCCAAAAGCGATACAGCGCCGCCACCACGATCAACAGCAGCAACAGGGTGGTCGCCGCCACGGCGGTCGAGGTTTCGATTTGCCGGCTGCCCCATTGCATGGAAATCACGCCGGGATGATCCGCCAACCAGGCCCCGGCCACGCCCAGGGCCGCCAGACCGAAAAAGACCAATACCGCACGCAGCATCAGTTGGCCGCCAATCCGGCGATGACCTGGGTCTGTAGCTCAGCCAAGGCAACCTCCGCCCCCAAGCGGGTCCTGGCCCGTTCCAGCCAAGCCTGGGCCGCGGCCCCCGCCGCGCCGTCCAGACCTTCCATCAGCTTTATGGCTGCCGCCAATTCGCCGGCATCCAGGCGCCGCTCCGCGCGGGCCAAAACAGCGTCCGCCTCCTCCCCCGCCACCTCGCCGACACGGCGCACGGTGACCAACGAGCTGATCCGCCGCCAGGTACGGCGCAGAAACCCGCCATCGTCCTTCGGATCGGCCTGCAACACGGCCCGGGCCACGGAGGGAAATTGAACTGAAAGGGCGTTCAGGGTGGGGATGCCTTGTTTGGCATTTGGGGTCAGGGTCAGAATGGCGGCTTGATAGTCCGCATTCCCCTCAACCAGGGCTGAAAAGGCGGCCAACGGCGACCCATAGGCCCGGCCGGCCAGAACGGTCTGGCGCAGCTGCCCCACCGCCAATACCAGGCCTTCGCCACGGCCTGCTTTCCGTCCCTCGTCCCGGCGTGATTGCGCCTCCCGCATGGATTGTTCCAATTGTGCCAATCGGTCCTGCAGGGCGGTGACGGTGGCGCGCAGCTGCTTGTTGTTCACGATCAGGGCCGCGATATCCGAAACGATTTCCTCGGCCGCCGCGCCAACCGATTTGGTGTCCCCATCCGCCAGCTCGTTGAGGCGATGTTTCAGGCCGTCCAGCTCCTGATTCAAAACACGCAACGCCGCGACGCCGTCTTCGCTCGCCTTTTGACCCAGGTGCGCCATGGAATCTTCAAGATTGGAAAGTTTCCGGCCTAAATCGCCCAACAGTTCACCGCCGGGAATGGTTTTGGCGAGATCATCCAGTTTTTGGGTGTTTTTCTCGGTCGCCGCCTTGATATCGGGAATGGCCTTGCCTCGACGGGTACTGGCCGCTTCCAATTGGGCCACCCGATGACGCAATTTATCCACCGTCGCCATCACCTCGGCATTCGGATGCGACGGCTGCGGCTGGGGCTGCAGCATTTGTTGCAATTCAGGCCACGCGCTGTAACCGCCGGCGACAACCAGGCCCAGGACAAGCAAGGCGATCCAGGTGCCGCGGTTGCTTTTGCGGGGTTGTGGCTGTTCCGTCGCGGCGTCGTCTTCCACGACTGGCGAAGTCTCGTCCCGGATATCGTTTTGGATTTCGTCCGGGTTAATATCTTCGGCCTCAGCGGGCGTTTTCTTTTCGTCTACCATATAAATCTCGTCACGGTGGCTCTCAAGGTTACAATCATCAATTCATAGCCATTCATAGCAATGCCAACAGGTCATCCTGGCGTGGCATTGCGGCAATTCTTTGGCCTTTCCAGGGCAACTCGGCGGCAGCTTCGCCCACCGCATCGCTAAGTCCAAACAGCATTATCCCACGACATATGTCTACCAAACCATCCCGCTGCAATAGCTTAACAAATGTCGCGGCGCTGCGAGGCGAGAAAAACAGTACGCCGTCGATTTCATCCGAACTCAGGGCGGTACGGCAAGCCTCGCTTAATCGTTCGGAAGTTTCCGCCCGATATAAAACGGCGCGTCGGACGCGGTAGCCAGCCGTCCCCAGATCGCCGGCCAGATCGCCGGCCACGGCGCTGCCCGCGACATGCACCAGAACGCCGTCTTCCGGCCGCAGACGTTTTCGCACAAGGGCCGCCAGGGCGACCACATCGCCGCCCGCCGCCGCTACATTCGTGAAACCCGCCGCCCGTGCTGCCGCCGCCGTTGCTTCGCCTACCGCCAGAACCAGCATGCCGCGATCCACCGCGCGCCCAGCCAAGGCCCGCACGCCATTGGCCGATGTCAGCAGCAAGGCGGCGGCGGCGTCCAGTTCAAGCACGGCGTCCGGCAGGGTCCGAATGGTCAGCATGGGTTCGATCAGGGCTTTGTGACCCATTTCCGCCAGCCGTTGGCTCAAGGCTTCGGCCTCCGCCTGGGGTCTGGTGATCAGCAGCTGCATGGTCTCATTCGCTGGCGAAGAACCCCGGTCCGGCCCGGCCCAGCAGTTCCTCGCCGGCATCCCGGCCCAGGGCGGCGGCCTCCGTCACCGCGCCTTCGCGGCGGGCTTCAAGGCATTCGCTGCCGTCTTCCCGCAGGATCTGGGCCCGCAGGGCAATGCCGCCGTTCGTCAGCTCCGCCAGGGCCGCAATTGGTGTGCGGCAGGAGCCGTCCAGGGCCGCCAACAAGGCGCGTTCCGCCGCCACGCAATGGGCCGTTTCCTCATGATGCAACGGGGCCAGGAAATCCGCTGTTTCCTGATCGTCGAGGCGGATTTCACAGCCGATAACCGCCTGCGCCACCGCCGGCAGCATCACATCGACGGGTACCGGGGCGGTGATCCGTTCCGCCATGCCCAATCGATTGAGCCCGGCGCAGGCCAAAAAGGTCGCCTGGGCCACGCCTTCGGATAATTTGCGCATGCGGGTGTTTACGTTGCCGCGAAAATCCACCACCACCAGATCCGGCCGGGCATGGCGCACCTGGGCCACCCGGCGCAGGGAAGAGGAGCCTACCGTGGCGCCGTGGGGCAAGTCCGCCAAACTATCCGCGATGGGGGAGAGGAAGCCGTCGCGGGGGTCCTCGCGCGGCAATAGGCAGCTAATGCCCAGACCGGTCGGCAACTCGGTCGGCACATCTTTCATTGAATGCACGGCCATGTCGATCTCGCCGGCCAACAGCGCCTCTTCGATCTCCTTGGTGAACAGGCCCTTGCCGCCGAATTCGCGCAGCGGCTTGCTTTGGATCCGATCGCCGGTGGTGGCGATCACCGCGATGGCCACATCGTCGGCGGTTAGATCAGGATGCGCTGTCAGCAAACGGGTTTTGACTTCCTCGGCCTGGGCCAATGCCAGGGGAGAGCCTCGGGTTCCGATACGGAGTTTGGCTTGCGGGTTCATAGTGGCGGTGCTAAGGCCTTCACGAGGTTCGTGCAAGCATTTAGTGACCTCACGGGAGCCGGAATGATCGTTTTAGGCATCGAAACCTCATGTGACGAGACGGCGGCGGCGGTTGTCGACAGTGACAGGCGCATCCGTTCCAACGTGGTGTTGAGCCAGATCGATGAACACCGCCCTTATGGGGGCGTGGTACCGGAAATCGCCGCTCGGGCCCATGTGGAACAGATCGACGGTCTGATCCGCCGGGCCATGGTGGAAGCGGAATTGTCATTTACGGAACTTGATGGCGTCGCGGCTACCGCGGGGCCGGGATTGATCGGCGGCGTCATGGTGGGTCTGGTGACCGGCAAGGCCATTGCCGCCGCGATCGATAGGCCATTGCTGGCCATCAATCATCTGGAAGGGCACGCCCTGACGGCCCGGCTGACCGACGATCTGGAATTTCCCTATCTGTTGCTGCTGGTTTCCGGCGGCCACTGCCAGTTGGTCCTGATCGAGGGCCTGGGCCGCTACCGCCGCCTGGGCACGACAATCGACGATGCGGTGGGAGAAGCCTTCGACAAGGTGGCCAAGATGCTGGGTCTGGATTATCCCGGTGGTCCCGCGGTGCAGCAAGCGGCCGAACGGGGCGATGGTGACGCGATCAGCCTGCCACGGCCCATGGTGGGACGTCCGGGTTGTGATTTTTCCTTTTCGGGACTGAAAACCGCCGTGCGCCGGTTATTGGACAATCAGCCGGAGCTAAGATCCGAAGATGTCGCCGCCGGCTTTCAAACGGCCGTGGGCGATGTCATGGCGGACAGGGTTGGCAACGCCATCGAAATGGCCCGGGCCATCTATCCCGGCGTGGCGCATGTGGTGATCGCCGGCGGTGTTGCCGCCAACAGCCATCTGCGCCAACGTCTCGGCAGGCTGTGCCGGGAGCAGGACCTGATCCTGGTGGCGCCGCCGCCCGCCCTGTGCACTGATAATGGCGCCATGATCGCCTGGGCCGGGGTTGAACGTCTGCACGCGGGTCTGCATGACCCCCTTGATGCCCCGGCGCGGGCCCGCTGGCCCCTGGACCCGGACGCGAAACCGATGCCCTTTGCCGGCAAGAAAGCCTGATGATGAACCAGTCCACGGAATTGAATATTCAGGGCCACGGCCTGTTTCCCACCCCGGTGGTGCAGGCGGATCTGCCCTACGCCACACGCATCAACGAAGACCTGCGGGCGGTGATCGAGGCGCGCATGGTCAGCCATCCGTCCACCGCGCACTCCAACCTGGGCGGCTGGCAGTCCAGCTGGGACCTGGCCGATTGGGGCGGCGCGGCGGCGCACGAGGTTCTGGAACATGCCAAGACCGTGGCCGGCCGCATGACCTGCGACCGCCAGGGCAAGGCCGTACAGGTGGATTGGCAGCTCAACGCCTGGGCAAATGTAAATGGCCCCGGACACGGCAATGAATTCCACACCCATCCCGGAAGCTTCTGGTCAGGCACCTATTATGTGGATGACGGCGGCATCGGCGAGGATCCATCATTGGGCGGCGAGTTCGAGATCCAGGACCCGCGCGGCATCGCACCCGCCATGTACGCGCCCCTGCTGGCATTCAACGTACCGGGCGGTCTGGCGGCGGGCAGCAGCGAAACAATTTCACCCAAGGCCGGCACCATGCTGATGTTTCCGGCCTGGCTATCACATGCCGTGCGACCTTATCTCGGTACCCGGCAGCGTATTTCCATCGCCTTTAATCTAAGTGTTTGATGCAGCCATAAGTCCTTGATCCACGGGAACACCTTATCATGAACCAGACATCCGAACCAAAAGTCGAAGGCAACGGTCTTTTCCCGACCCCTATGATGCATCTGACGTTTCCCGATAGCCAGCGTATCAATGGGGAACTTTCAGCTGTGATCACGAAACGCATGGCCGATCACCCCTCGAACAACCACTCGAATCTGGGCGGCTGGCAATCCAGCTGGGATCTGTCGGAATGGGGTGGAGACGCCTTCCAGGAAGTGCTGGGCCACGCCAAGAAGGTGGCTACCCGTATGACCTGCAACCGCGAGGGTAAGGCCATGCGGGTTGATTGGGGACATAACGCCTGGGCCAATGTCAACGGCCCCGGCGACAGCAACGAATTCCATACGCACCCCGGCGCCTTTTGGTCGGGTACCTATTATGTGGACGATGGCGGCATCAGCGATGATCCGTCCCTGGGCGGCGAGTTCGAAATTCAGGACCCGCGCGGGATCACGCCGGCCATGTATTCGCCGCTTTTGGCGTTCAATATTCCCGGCGGGCCGGCCGCCGGCGTCACCGAGAAAATCATTCCCCAGGCCGGCACCATGCTGATCTTTCCGTCCTTTGTTTCCCACGCCGTGCGTCCCTATCGGGGCGACCGCCAGCGTATTTCCATCGCGTTCAATTTGACCGTTCGATCAAGCGAACCCGCGATTTGACGGGAACTGGGTTAGGCGTTGGCCAGTGCCGCCGCCGCGCCGGCGTCATCGCCGCAACCCTGCAATGCTTCCGAATACCACCGCCAGCCCAGGGGGCTGTTGGCTTTTGTCGATGTACGCTGGGCCAGCAAACCGCGGGCGTCCTCGAACCGGCCGCCATCCAACAGGGCGCGGCACAGCATCTGGGCCCAGACATCCCGTTGCGCATGGCTGCCGCCAAGATCCGCGATCCGGTCCCGCAGGGGCAATAGAATATCCGCTGCCTCGCCCGCCCGGTCTTGGCATAGCGCGATGGTGGCGCGGCAGACGGGCAATCCAACCAGTGCCGTGACGCCGGCCTGATCGCCGCTTCCCTGGGCCAATTGTTCCAGATTTTCCAGCATGGTCGTCATGGCCTCGTCCCGGCCATCCTGCGCCAGGGCCATCATGTAATGGGCGTCGGCAAAGGCCAGGATCCCGTCGCCCGCGTGGCGTTCGGCGACATCCGCCAGACCGCTCCAGCGATCGCCCACGTCGATGCCCTGGTATTGCAAACGCCACAACATGGCGGCGGCGTTGGTGAAATCCAGATAGTCGTCGCTGGGTTCGGCCCAGAATTCCCCATCGTAAAGCGCCAAAACCGTGTCGAACCGGCCCTTTTCCAGATGATACATGGCCAGATGCCACCAGGTATGAAATTTGAAGTTGTTCAATTCCGCCCATTCGGGGTTGAGACGATCCAGCCAGGCAATGCCTTCGTCCTGACGGCCCTGCATCTCCATTACATGCGCCACCGCGTGGGTAGCCCAGATATCCTTGGCGTTGATTTCCACCGCCCGTTTCCCGGCCGCCTCGGCTGCCGCATAGTCGCCGGCTTCCTCGTTAGAGAAGGCGTAAACACCCAGGATATAGCCATAGTCCGGTCGATCCTCGTCCCAGGCGCCGATCACCCGGGCGCTGGACTGGCGCATGGCGGCCCCGCCGTTGACATAGAAGTGCATGAAATTCGTCAGACGTATGGTCAGGGCGTCGTGGGGATAACGCAGCAGAATTCGCTCCCAAATATCAACGCACTGCCGCATCTCGCCCCGGTTCCAGGCCTGCAAGGCAGACAGATGCCATGTCTCCCGCTGATTGGCGCCGCGTCCGGCGATTGCCTGCTCCGCCGCCTGGGCGCTATCGACGGCCTTGCGCGCCAGGGCCGGGTTGGCGAACAGATGGAAGAAATAACCCCGCGTGATCAAGGCCATGGCCATTTCACTGTCGGCGCCAAGGGCGGCCTTCATATGCACGCCGGCATCCAGGCCAAAGGCCAGATAGGACCGCACGGTCCTGCTGTAGGCATCCGCCGCCTCGACGCTTTCCGTGGTTAGTTCGAGGCCTTGATAATCCGTTACCATGATCGTTTCCTTCGCTATTTTCAGCTTCAAATTAGGCCACCAACTCGTCTGGCGCAATTGGACAGGGGCGGGAACAATGGTACGGTTCCGAAATTTTCATATTGATGGGAAATAGCGGCGCCTACATGACCAAGTTTTCAGTACTCGACCTCGCCCCTGTTCGCGAAGGCGGCAATCCGGGCGATGCCCTGCGTAATTCCCGTGATCTGGCCCAACATGCCGAGGCCTTGGGCTATGAACGCTATTGGCTGGCGGAACATCATAACATGGTGGGTATCGCCTCGGCCGCGACCTCTGTCGCCATCGGTTATGTGGCCGAGGGCACAAAATCGATCCGCGTGGGCGCGGGCGGCGTCATGCTGCCGAACCATTCGCCCCTGGTGATCGCGGAACATTTCGGCACCCTGGCCTCGCTTTATCCCGGCCGCATCGATCTGGGCCTGGGCCGGGCGCCCGGCACGGACCAGCAGACCCTGCGGGCCCTGCGCCGCAGTCCAATGATGGCCGAGAATTTCCCCCAGGACGTATTGGAATTGCAGGCCCTATTGGGACCGGTGCAGGAGGGGCAGTTTATTCAGGCGGTGCCGGGCGCGGATACCAACGTGCCACTATGGATTCTCGGCTCCTCGCTGTTTGGGGCGCAACTGGCCGCCATGCTGGGTTTGCCTTATGCTTTTGCCTCCCACTTCGCGCCGGAAGCATTGTTTCAGGCCCTGGATGTCTATCGGGAGAATTTCAAACCATCGGAGCAGTTGTCCGAACCCTATGCCATGGTCGGTATGATCGGCGTGGGCGCGGACACGGAGGAAGAAGCCAAGCGTCTGTTCACCACGCCGCAGCAGCAATCCATCAATCTGTTCCGGGGCACCCGGGGTCGCCTGCGTCCGCCCATAGACGATATCGAGGATTATTGGTCGCCGGCGGAAAAAATGCGGGTTACGGCCATGCAATCCTGTGCCTTCGTCGGCACGGCGGAAAGCATCCCCGAAAATCTGGCGGCCTTTATCGAACGCACCCAGGCCGACGAGCTG
Organism: Rhodospirillaceae bacterium; assembly: GCA_018667855.1. Taxonomy (GTDB): domain Bacteria; phylum Pseudomonadota; class Alphaproteobacteria. The sequence goes on along the minus strand of JABIRL010000173.1, from coordinate 9,833 downwards.
ATGATCGCCTCGTCCATATTTGATCACCAAGACCGTGTGCATTCCTACGAGATATTCAGCCAGGTGCGACGAAAACTGGGAGGTAGCCATGACGCTTAACAAGGAGCAGGAAGCGCTTCGCCAAAGCGCCAAGGAGCTAGCGCAAGGTGAAATCGCTGCCCGTGCAGCGGATGTGGACCGTTCCGAACAGTACCCCTGGGACAATGTCACGGACTTGAAGGATGCCGGGTTTTTCGGCATGACGATCCCCGCCGAATATGGCGGCCGGGGTCTGGGCTATTTGGAAGCCGCCCTGGTGGTGGAGGAAATGGCCAAGGTCTGCGGCGTCTCGGGCCGCATCGCGGTAGAGGCCAATATGGGCGCCATTGGCGCCATCATGGCCTACGGCACGGAAGAGCAGAAACGCCTGGCCGCCGATCTGGTTTTGGCCGGCGATAAACCGGCGATCTGCATCACCGAGCCCGAGGCGGGCAGCGCGGCGACGGAAATGACCACCCGCGCCGACAAGGTGGGCAATCAATACATCCTGAACGGCAGGAAGCATTGGATCACGGGCGGCGGGGTTTCGCGCCTGCATCTGATCTTTGCCCGGGTGTTCGACGAGGACGGCCAGGAAGAAGGCATCGGCGGCTTTATCGCCATTCGTGACGAGACCGAGGGCCTGGTGATCGGCGATCGCGCCCCCACCATGGGCCTGCGCGGTATTCCGGAGGCCGAGGTCCGGTTCGAGGATATGGCCCTCCCGCCCGCTAATCTGCTGTTGCCGCCGCGCGGTTTGGCCAAGGGGTTCGCCGATCTGATGAGCGCCTATAATTCGCAGCGGGTTGGCGCCGCCACGGTCGCCCTGGGCGTCGCCCAGGGCGCTTACGAAAAAGCCCTGGAATATGCCAAGGCGCGGGAGCAGTTCGGCCGTCCCATCGCGGAATTCCAGGGCCTGCAATGGATGCTGGCGGATATGAGCATACAGCTCTCCGCCGCCCGACATCTGATCCATGGTTCCGCCGAAAATCTGGTGGGCGGTTTTCCCGAACCCCTGGCGGCGGCCCAGGCAAAAGTATTCACCTCGGAAATGGCCATCAAGGTGACCAACGACGCCCTGCAGGTTTTTGGCGCGGCCGGCTACTCCCGGGACAATCCGCTGGAACGCATGGTCCGCGATGCCCGCATGTTCACCATCGGCGGCGGCACGGCACAAGTTCTGCGCACCCTGATCGCGGGCCGCATTCTGAACATGAAAACGCCGCAAACCCGCGATGGTTACAGTAAGCTGGCGGACAGAACCGCTGCCGACTGAAGGAGTGGTCAAACATGGCCAAGATCGGCAATCGTCACCTGAATCCCGACGATATCCTGCGAAAACTGCGGGCCAGGGTGCTGGGTGGCGGGCGGCCAGTGTTGGACAGTCTGACGGCGGACGAGATGGTGGCGGCCCATGAGATGATCTCCCAGGGGGAGGCCGAGATCGCGTCCTATTCCTGCCGGCTATTTCTCATCGCCAAATTGCATGATCAACCGAGCGGGCTGGAAGACCTACTGGCCGCCACAAAGCGATTCCTGGGCAACAGGTAGATAGAACCCTTCCATTTAAATGACGTATAGGCTTTTTCGACGGACGATCGCCTTCGGAAAGCTATTCAAGAGGTACAGGTAGCGGAACATGGACAGTTTTCTGAATTTTCTTAGGATAGTTCATGGGTGGCTCGGGGTCATCGTTGTGCCTTGGGTTCTTGTCATGGGTTTGACGGGCCTGTACATGAATCATCCCGGATTTATCCTGTCGATATTCCAGCCGGACGAGGTCTCTGAAGCCAGGCTTGAGACGTTGCGGCCACCCGCTGCGATTACCCGCGACAGCGCCGAAAAACTGGCGCAATCAATTTGGCCGGGACAGCCGATCCGAAAAATTTGGCAGGAGCAATATCACCGCCGCCCCAGCTTCATCGTTCAGACAGGACGGGGGCGTCTCATCCTGTCCATTCCGACCGGTCATCATTACATCAAGACCCGGTATTTTCGGCGGACTTATGTACCGGGGGAAGGCCTGGTGCATTCGAAATTATATTGGGGCAGCGTCTTTTCGGATCTGCACGAAACGGGTTGGTTGGGCGGACGTTTTGGCACTTGGTTGGCGGATTTGTTTTGCCTGGCGCTGCTGTTGTTTGGCGTAACGGGCCTGTTGATGTGGTCGATCCCGCGGATCAGGGGGCTGATGCGGGTATGAGAAATCTGCTAACGTCGAGATGTTTTGGGAAATGTTCCGGTCTCGGGGAAACATCGCGCCATGAGTAACGAAGGATCATCAACCACACCGTTCGAAGCGGCTCATTGGGATCTGAACCCTGGGCGCACCGTGCTGGTCATTATCGATCCGCAGAACGACTTTCTGCACGAAGACGGCTGGTATGCCCAACAAGGCATCGACATTGCACACATGCAGCGCACTATAGAGCCGACCCAACAACTGTTGGCGGACGTTCGCGCCAAGAATATTCCCGTGATCTGGACCCGCCATGGCAGCCGTGGGGTCGAGGACGGCGGCCCCTTCATGCGGCTGCGGCCGTTTCTCCAGGATGGCGGCTTGCGCCAGGATACCTGGGGTTACGAGATCCTTGAAGATCTGGCGCCGCGGGAGGCGGACTGGTTCGTGGAGAAGACCCGCCTTAGCGCATTCTACAACACCAATCTTGAAGGTATCCTGCGCGCCCTGAACGCCGATACGGTGCTGTTCGCCGGGGTGTTGACCAATCAATGCGTCGCGGCAACCTCGAAAGACGCAAATTTTCGGGATTTCAAGCCGATCGTTATCGAAGACTGCACAGGCACCACCATGCCCCACCTGCATGATCCGGCGATCGAAATGATGCGGGTCGGTTGGTGCGAAGTGCGGGACCTGGAATCGACCCTCGGCGAAATCCGTCAAATGGCCGCCAATACCTAATACTGTAGCGGCGGACCATCAGGGTCCGGGCGCACTGCACCAGTGTGCGATCTTGCCGACAATTTCGCCGCAATACCCGGCCATGAAACGGCATGGTTTTAAAAGAACCTTTTGTCCAGCGTAAACTGATCATTAACCAGCGTGGGCTAACGTCCCCTGTGGTGCCAATAGGTGCCGTTTTTGCGCCCGCTTTGGGCGCGGCAGGGACATTGCAGCTTGACCGACATATTGTTCATTGGTCGTGACGACAACGCCGAGGCGACGGTACTGGCCGCCTTGGACCCTGAGTCGTATGCTCTTTACAGGGTACGGACCGTGGCCGAGGCCAACAATCTGTTGGCTGGTCAGCGGTTTGACGCATTGATCATTGATTTCGACGATGCCTCGTCCGGCCCCGGATTTGATTTGGCGCAGTTATTGGGCCTTTTCCTGTTTGTTCCAACGATCGCCTTGTTGGAGGAATTTACCCCCGAAGTGGCTGTTCAATTGGTCCAATTCGGCGCTCAGGACAGCCTGATCAAATCCGATCTGAATTCCCAGCGTCTCTCCGTCAGCATTCAATGCGCTATCAGCCGGGCGCAAATGGCCCATTTCGATAGTCTGACCGGTCTGCCGAACCGTGCCTTGCTGTTTGATCGGTTGACCCATGCCATCAACCAGTCCCGCCGCTACGATCAAGAGTTGGCGGTGCTGTTTATCGACCTGGACCGGTTCAAATTCGTCAACGACACCATGGGGCACGAGGCCGGTGACACGGTACTGAAAACCGCCGCCAGCCGAATCCGCGATTGCCTGCGCGACAGTGATACCGTTGCGCGCTTGGGCGGCGATGAGTTTATTGCCCTGGTGACCAACCTGGACCGCGCCGTCTCGGCTGCCAATGTCGCCAATAAAATCGTTGAAAGCGTCTCCCTGCCGGTGATGATAAGCGGCAATGCGGCCACCGTTTCGCCCAGCATCGGCATCGCCCTGTTTCCGGACGATGCCGAAGATGCCGACGAATTGATGCGTTATGCGGATGCCGCCATGTACCAGGCCAAACAAGCGGGCGGTGAATGCTATCAGTTTTATCGTCCGGATATGAACAGTGCCGCCCTGCGCCGCATCGGCCTGGGCGTCGCGTTGCAACGGGCCATCCGTGATAACGAGTTCGAACTGCATTACCAGCCTCAGGTCGACCTAAATAACGGCCGGGTCGTTGGCCTGGAAGCTTTGGTCCGCTGGCGGCATCCGGAACGAGGCCTTATTCCGCCCGATCAGTTTATTCCCCTGGCAGAGGAATTAGGCCTGATGCCTGCCCTGGGCGATCTAATTCTCGGGCTGGCCTGTATGCAGATCGCCGATTGGCAAAAACGGGATTTGCCGGTCTTGCGGGTGGCGGTGAACCTATCCGCGCAACAGTTCAATCAGGACGATTTGCTGGAACATGTGCAGCAGTGGATCGCCCGTACCGGGATTGAAGCCTCGCTGCTGGAAATCGAGTTGACGGAAAGCTCTATCATGAACGATCCCGAATCCGTCGCGATCATACTGGGCCACCTTAGTCAGGCCGGTGTTCGGGTATCCATTGACGATTTCGGCACCGGCTATTCATCCCTGGCCTATTTGAAACGCTTCCCGCTGGATTCCCTGAAAATCGATCAATCTTTCGTACGCGACGTGAACCACGATGCCTCCGACGGCGCCATTGTCCGCACCGTCATCGCGCTGGCCCAGCATTTGGGTCTGCATGTGGTCGCCGAAGGCGTCGAGAGCGTGGAACAATTGAACTTCCTGCGCGCCAATAACTGCGGCTTCGCACAAGGTTTCTATTTCAGCCGGCCTGTCGTCGCCGATGAGGTGTTTGACGTGATCGCCAGGTTGGAAGGAAACAGCAGCCAACCGGCCCTGAATAGCCTGCTGTTGGAAGCATAAAGCCGTTCTATCCCGCCACGATTGGCCCGTTAACCCTTTCCGTTAAGACGAATTTTACGGCTGTCCGTCATTATCTACCGCAGACGCCTTGATGATGGTCCGCGCCGTACTGGCCGGAGATCTGTCGGGGCCGGAATATTCGGGAACAAGCAAGTGTCAATAATTCGCGCCGTTAGCCACGACAAACATTCCGACCGCCGCTGGACCAGGGTGGTTCTGGCCTTTCTGCTGCTGTTGGGTGCAACCGTCATGGCGGCACAGGAATCCCATTCCTATGTGGCGCCAAACCCGGCTTCGGAACAGACCGCTCAATACTAGACCTTTGCGAAGGGCTGCCAGGCCTGTTCAGTACCGGCGATGCCAATCATCACCAGTCCCGGTAGTGGCGATATGGCGCCCGGCGCCGATTTAACTGGCTCGATACTCCATAGTCTGCCGACCGATTGAACCAGCCATAGTTGGCCTGGTGCCTCGATGGTCTCAACAAACCCTTTCATCCGCAGCAAACCGGCCGGCGGATTGCCCAGGAATATTGCGAAGGCATGGCGATCAATGGGGCCGTCCAACGGAATGGTCTTGGTCGCGAAGCGGTTCGCCTCATGGGCCGCGACGCCTGGATCAGACCGTGCGCCGCGCAGGGCCGCGCCCAGGGCAACTTCGGGATCAAGCCGGCCCTGTTCGGTCAGGATCACGGGGCGGCCGGGCGCCATCGTGCCCAGACGATCCATAGCCGCCCGTTGTCCGGTATCGTCGATCAGATCGGCTTTGTTGAGCACGATCAAATGCGCCGCATCCAATTGCCGTTGAAACAAGTCCGCGGTCGCCGGGTTTCCGATCCAGGTATCCATGGCGGCGGCGTCCACGACCGAGACGACGCCATCAAGCCGGAGCCCCCCCGAGGCCACGACGGTGGCGATGCCGGCGGGGTCGGCGATGCCGCTGGCCTCGATGATGATGCCATCGGATGGTTCGGGCTGCGTTGCGAAGGTTTCCAGCGCCCGTCCCAAATCCGCGCCAAGGGCACAACAGCTGCAGCCGTTGGTCAGCTCGACCACATCTTCCGATGACTGGGCCACAAGGGCGGCATCGATATTGACCGCGCCCACATCATTGACCACCGCCGCCAATTTCAGGCCGTGGCTGCCTTGCAGGAGGTGGCGCAGCATGGTGGTTTTGCCGGAGCCAAGGAACCCAGCCAGAACCGTGACGCCGATCCCGACGCCGACCCGGTCCATCAATTGCTCCGCCGGATTCGAAGTGGGGGGTTGCAGCGTGGATACCAGAAATTCCCACTCGGTTACCAGGCGGCGGACCCGGGCGCCGTCACCCATTCTGATCACCCATCCTGATCACTCGACAGATAGGGCACGCCCCCCAGAATGGTGCCCTTGACCGGGACATCGCGCAGAGCGCCGGGCGCCACCTCGAACGGATCATCCTCCAGGATTGCCAGATCGGCCAGCTTGCCCACCTCCAGACTGCCGATTTCGTGGTCCCGGCGCAGCACGAACGCGGCATCGATGGTCACCGCCCGCATGGCTTCCATGACCGATATCCGCTCGCCCGGCGCCATCACCGTTTCATCGTCCGCCGCGATGCGATTGACCGCTACCCAGGCCGCGGTCAGCGGCGCCATGGGCCCGACCACCAGATTGAAATCGGAATGCAGCGCGAACGTCACGCCGGCTTCTCGCAAGGTGCCCAGACGCGCCGTCGCCTCCGCCCGGTCGGGACCAAAACCGCTGTCGGCATGGATCAACGAACGATAGTGGACGAAATAGGGATTAACGCTGGCCAGCCCGCCCAGGGCGGCCAGGCGTTTGCCCTGGGCCACGGTGGAAATGCAGTAATGCTCGACGGTGAAGCGGTGATCGAAGCGGGGATGGCGCAGCTGCAATTCCGCCAGGGTATCAAGGGTCATATCGACGGTCTGATCACCGTTGGCGTGGGAATGGATCTGAATGCCGGCCTGCCAATAGGGCAGCATGCAATCAACCATGTCCGCCCACTGCGTCTCGCCGGTCAGCCCCTCCTCGCCATCAAGATAGCCGGGAAAATTCAGCCGCAGGGTCATGGAGGGGTAGGAGCCGTCATTGATGAACTTCACCCCATGCACGGATAGTTTGTCGTTTCCCTGGGCCCGCATGGATTTGAGATAGTCAAACCGGTCATCGCCGAATTTGGTTACCAGACGCACATCGAACGGGATCAGCACCATGCGCAGGGGGAAGCCCGGATCGCCGGACGCCTTGGCATGATCGTTCCATTCATTCTCGAAAGATTCGAAACCCCAGCCCAGATCCGCCACCGTGGTAATGCCGTTCCGCACCGCGACCCGTGATTGGCGCAACAGGGCGTCATAGCCGAAACCACTACGATAAACCTCGGCCTGTACCGGCCTGGTGGCCTGACCCACGGCACGGGTTTCGATGAACCAGCCGTTCAGGCGGCCGTCGGGATAGCGGCCGATACCATGCGCCGTGGTATCCTCCGTCACCCCGGTCCGTTCCATCATGGGCGTGTTGGTGTAGACGATATGCGGCGCGTAGGAGAGCACCCAGATCGGCACTTCGTCCGAGATCCGATCCAGCATGTCGCGATCGAGATGACCGTTCTGCATGCCGGGATCGTAACCCCATGTGATAACCGGCCGGTCGGGGTCGTTTTGCGCCTCCACCAACTCGGTCAGACGCGCCAATACAGCATCACGATCATTCAGGCCCGCCACCGGGCCTTGCGGGCCATGGGATTCGATCGGTCCCACATAATGCAAGCCCATATAGGTGCCCGACATGCGCAAATGGGTGTGCGGGTCGATGAAGCCCGGCATCAGGACATCGTCCTTGAACCGATCATCAATGTCATGGTCGACCCGGCGCAGCCAGGGCGCCATGCTGTCCAGTGTTCCGACCGAGACGATGCGGCCATCGGCTATAGCGACAGCACTGGCCGTGGGGCGGCCCGGATCCATGGTATGAATACGCCGCGCCGTGAAGACCGTGATCCGGTCCATGATGAGCTCTCCTTCGTAAATCGCATTTGCGATGCAATGCCATTGCGACATCGCACCTTGTCATCCTTGGGCAAGGGACGCAGAGACCCAGGAGCCAATGCCACCAGTGTCAGAGTTTGTTGCCCTGGATTACCGGGTCAAGCCCGGTAATGACCAAGAACGGAAAACAGTCATGCCCGGACTTGATCCGGGCATCCAGGGACACCAGATATTCCGTCGCCGGTCAAAGTCCTCCCGTCACTTCCACCATCTGCCCGCTGATGTAGTCGGACATGGGCAGACAAAGCGCGACCACGGCGCCCGCGGCTTCCGACGGTCTGCCGGCACGGCCCATGGGGATCATCATTTTCGAGGCGGCGACGTTTTCCACCGGCACGCCGACGGGAATCTGCTTGCCCTCGATCTCGATGATCTTTTTCTCGTCCGTGGCTTCCGTCAGCCGTGTCTCGATAAAGCCGAAGGCGACCGAGTTGACCGATACATTGTAGCGTCCCCATTCCTTGGCCAGGGTCTTGGACAGGCCCACCACGGCTGACTTGGCGGATGAATAGTTGGTCTGCCCCGCGTTGCCCCGAGTGCCCGAGATGGAGGAGATATTGACCACATTGCGCACGATGGTCACGCCGTCATGAACCTCCTGCTTGGATTTGACGCGAATGAACTCCGCCGCCTCTTTAAGAATGCGCCACGGCGCCTTGAGATGCACGTCGATCATGGCGTCGAACTGTTCCTCGGTCATGCGCTGGATCACCGCATCCCAGGTATAGCCGGCGTTGTTGATAATGATGTGCAGATCGCCATAGGTATCGATGGCGGTACCGACAAACCGCGCGGCGAAGCCCGGTTCGGTCACGCTGCCCGGGCAGGCCACCGCCTCGCCGCCATTTTCCTTGATCTCGGCCACCACTTCGTTGGCCGGGCCTTCATCCAGATCATTGACCACGACCGATGCGCCCAGGCCGGCCAGTTGCAGCGCCACCTCGCGGCCTATGCCCCGGCCCGATCCGGTGACGATGGCCACCTTTCCTTCCAACATGCTCATTGCGTTTCCTTTCCTATTATTGGTTCCGTTTCTGGTTCTAATGTCAGTTCTAACCCGTCGGCGCCACATCCAGGCGGATCACGTCTTCCTGGCCGTCCTTGGCGATGGGATAACGCTGCCTGACCAGAGGGTCATGGCCGGGGATGATGTGCTTGCTGGATTCGGCCAAGCCCCGCATGGTGGCATATCCCTGCACCATATCGGATGCGGAATAAACGATGGGGAATGGCGCCGTCGCCTCCATATTTTCGTAGAAATGCGCGGCATCCGAGGCCAGGACGACCCAGCCCCGTTTGGTCAAAACGCGGACGCATTGCACGCCCGCCGTATGGCCGCCGATCCAATGGACAGAGATGCCGGGCGCCACCTCGGCCGCGCCATCGTGGAACACCACCCGGCCATCGAACACCCGGCGCACCATGGTGCAGACATGATCCGGCGCATAGGCATGACCAAAAGGTTCGTGGCACATATGCTTGCCGGTGGCGTAGTTCATCTCGCTTTCCTGCAGGTGAAAACGCGCGGCGGGGAAGTCATCCAGGGTGCCCGCGTGATCATAATGCAGGTGGGTGATGATCACGTCTTCGATCTTGGCCGCGTCGATGCCGATGATCTCCAGGCCCTCCGCCGGCAGCCGGGTGATGGTGCGGCCCCGCTTGTCGCCCTCGGTACGCTCAAAGCCCGTATCGACCACGATGGCGCGGTTTTCGTTGACGATGGCCCAGACGAAGTAGTCCAGGGGCATCTCGCCGTCATGGGGATCGGTGGGATGATCCGGCGCAATAATGAAATTGTCCCGGCGCAGACGCCCGGCGACATTGCCGTAGCGAATGGCGAAGACTTCGTACGTTTCAGGTCCGCTCATGATGATTTTCCTTTTTGTATTGTGTCCATCGCCAGCCCGCTCCCCCGCCCGGCCACCCATT
>JABIRL010000138.1 GCA_018667855.1 Rhodospirillaceae bacterium | reverse complement strand
GGTTGGTGAGGGCGTCAGCCCTCTCTTCATGTGTGGGTTGATTATATTTGAAGGAGGCTAAGTGGTCAAAGATGAGAAAAGGCGGCCAAAGGACCGCCTTTTCATTTTGTGGATCTTTCACCTTGTTAACGGAAAGCCCACGTTCCCTAGTCAGCTAAACTGAGGAGAATGAAATATATATCTATACGCAACCGAATTCAACTGTTTGAATAGATACCCCCTGATACAGCTGGAGGCTGTCATGAATTGGCGCTTGGGACTAGACGTGGGAACAAACTCAATTGGCTGGGCGGCGTTTGAGCTATCCAGGAAGGAAGGGACGCTGACGCCCACGGGTCTGATGGCCGGCAGTGGACGTATATTTTCTGATGGACGAAACCCTAAGGATGGCCAATCGCTTGCGATGATGCGGCGGCTGCCACGGCAACAGCGGCGGCGGCGGGACCGCAATATTAAACGCCAGGCCCGCTTCATGGATTGCTTGATCAGGTCTGGCCTCATGCCAGAGGAAAGGAGCCGGCGTCAGGCGCTTGAAAAAATCGATCCGTGGCGGTTACGGGTCGAGGGCCTTGATCGTGAATTATCACTGCACGAATTGGGCCGCGCCCTGTTTCACCTGGCGCAACGCCGAGGGTTCCGCTCCAACCGTAAGACCGACGGGGGCGCCGACGATGAAAGCGGAAAGATCAAATCAGCGGCGGCCAGCGTCCGAGATGCCATGGGGGAAGCGGGCGCCCGAACCTTAGGTGAATTTCTCGCGAGGCCAAGATTGCGGGATCCGGCGAAACAGCACGACCACCCGGTTCGTGCCCGTCTTGTGGGTTCGGGCGCCAAGGCAGCGTACGAATTCTATCCCACCCGTGAAATGATCCTGAACGAGTTCGATCGCATCTGGGCGTCGCAAAAGTATCTCCACGGCGGAACCCTGGACGATGCTGCCCGCGACGAACTGCGGGACATCCTTGCCTATCAACGGAACTTGAAGCCGCAGTCGGTAGGCAAATGCGCCCTGGAGCCGGACAAGCAGCGGGCCCCGCGCGCATTGCCAACCGTGCAGCGATTTCGCATCTACCAGGAGATCAACCACTTGCGATACCGCCTGCCCGGCCAAGCGGAAGCCGAATTGACCTTGGAACAGCGGGACCTGCTGGTGCAACGGGCTCTGGGGGCCGGTCAGCTTAAATTCGACACCATTCGCACGGCGCTGAAGCTGCCGGCGGACACTCATATCAACTTTGAAAGCCAACAGCGCAAACATCTGGACGGGGATAAGACGGGCGCTGTCATGGCCAGCAAGAAATACTGGGGCAAGACGTGGCGGGACCTGGATCTGGATATCCAGACAGAGGTCATTGAACGGTTGTTGTCAGAGGAGGACGAAGAGCGTCTGGTATCCTGGCTGGCCGGCCACCACCAATTGACGGACGACACCGCGCGGGCGGTTTCGAACGCGATCCTACCTGACGGTCATGGCGCCCTTTGCCGCCGGGCGACCGAAAAAATTCTCGCCGCGTTGAAAGACGGTATCGTCACCTATGATCAAGCGGTGTTGCTGGCGGGCTATGCCTCCCATTCACAACTTGATTTCGACGGCGAGGTCTTTGATCGGAAGCTGCCCTACTACGGCGAGGTTCTCGAGCGCCACGTCGCCTTTGGCTCGGGCGAGCCGGCGGACCCGGTTGAAGTCCGTCTGGGCAAGATCGCCAATCCCACAGTGCATGTAGCCCTCAACCAAATCCGCCATGTGGTCAATGGGTTGATCAAGCGGTTCGGACCGCCGGCGGAAATCGTTGTCGAAGTCGCCCGTGATCTGCCCCTGTCGGCCCAGGGCCGGCGAGACCTGGAGCGGGAGCAGAAGACCAACCGGGAGGCCAATGACCTCCGCCGCGCCGAACTGGCCCGATTGAACCAGCGCGACAGTTACGACAACCGCCTGCGCCTGCGCCTGTGGGAAGAATTGAACCCGGACGATCCCCTGGGCAGGCGTTGTCCATATACGGGTACGCAGATCAGCCTGCAGCGATTGTTCGACGCGGAGGTGGAGGTCGAGCATATCCTGCCCCTCTCCCGCACGTTGGATGACAGCCCGGGCAACAAGACCCTGTCCATGCTCGGCGCCAATCGTATCAAGGGGCAGCAGACGCCGTATGAGGCTTTTTCCGACAGCCCGGAGAATTATGTGTGGGAGGATATCGCCGCGCGCGGGGCAACCCTGCCCGGCAACAAGGCGTGGCGTTTTGGGCCAGATGCCATGCACCGCTTCGACAACGAGGAGCGGGATTTTCTCGCCCGGCAGTTAACCGACACCCGCTACATCGCGCGCCTGGCACGCACCTATCTATTGCACACGGGTGCTGATGTATGGGTCACGCCGGGTCGGTTGACCTCGGACTTGCGTTGGGCCTGGGGCCTGAATTCCCTTCTTGCCGGCCATAACGAGGAAGAGGCCGCAGCGGCGGCCAAGAACCGCGACGATCATCGCCATCATGTCATAGATGCGATCGTCATCGCACTGACCGACCGGAGCCTGCTGGGCCGCGTCGCGCGGGCGGCGGGGCAGGCAGAGGAGCGGCTGGATAATCGGTACCTGGCGGATCTTGCCGCCCCCTGGCCCGACTTCCGCGCCCATGTGCGGGATGTACTGGAAAATCTTGTTGTCAGCCATAAGAAGGACCACGGCGTCCAAGGCGCCCTGCACAACGACACCGCCTATGGGGTGGTGGAAGCCGGTGAAAAAGGCGGCCCGTCGCTTGTCGTGCACCGGGTGCCGCTGGAAAGCCTTACATCCGCGAAGAAGGTGCAGGCGATCCGCGATGACTACACACGCGAATATCTGTTGATGGAAACAGATGGTTTAAGCGGAAAGGACTTCACGACCGCCTTGCTGGCCGCCGGCAAATCCATGCAGCCGCCCCTTCGCAAGGTACGAATTTGCGAAACAATAAGCGTCAATCCGATAACAGACGCCGAGGGCACTGTCTACAAAGCCTACAAGAGAGATAGCAATTATTGCTACGACATATTCAGCAATGAAAAAGGAAGATGGGACGGCGTTATCATATCGAGTTTCGATGCCAATCAACCGGGGTTCCGGCCGAACGCAAAAACCGGGCGAAATGGACAAGCTCTCATCATGCGCTTGCGGATCAACGACATGCTGGCAATCGAGGAAGACAGCAAACGCCGGATTATGCGGGTTGTAAAATTGTCAAAAGGAAAAATCACTCTCGCCGAGCATTTCGAAGGCGGCTCGTTGAAGAACCGAGATGCGGAAGACGGAGATCCTTTCAATTATCGAACACTTGCGCCGTCGGGATTACGTTTGATCCGGGCGCGGACAGTTCACGTCGATCCTTCCGGTCGCCTGTTTGATCCAGGGCCGCCGTCATGATCGGCCGGGTGATCGAGGTGGCCACGGACGGCGCGCATCTGTCCATGGAGCGGGGTTTCCTGGCCATCCATGCGGCGCGGGACCTGCTGGGCAAGGTAGCCTTGGACGATATCGGGGCGCTGGTGGTGCACGGCCATGGCGCCACGTTCTCTGCCAACCTGGTGGCCCGCCTCGCGGCCAGGGGCACGCCCATGGTGATCTGCGGCTCCAACCATGCGCCGGTTTCCTTTGTCCTGCCGGTGGATGGCCATCACGAACAGGGCCATCGCATGCAAGCCCAGGCGGACGCTGGGCAGCCACTGCGAAAGCGCCTTTGGCGCGATCTGGTGCGTTCCAAGATCCGCACCCAGGCCGAGGCATTGAACGGCGCGGGGGAGCGGGGCGGGGCCTTGATGGAAATGGCCAAGAAAGTGCGCAGTGGCGATCCCGATAATTTGGAGGCCCAGGCCGCCCGCCGCTATTGGGGCCTGATGATGGGCCCCGATTTCCGCCGCGACCGGGACCTGCCCGGCCTGAACGGCTTTCTGAACTACGGCTATATGGTGTTGCGGGCGGCGACGGCGCGTTCCATCCTGGCCGCCGGTCTGCATCCCTCACTATCCATTCACCACCGCAGCCGTGGCAGCGCCCTGCGCCTGGCCGACGATCTGATGGAGCCCTTCCGCCCCCATGTGGATGCCCTGGCGCGCGGTCTGGACCGGGCCGGTGTCACAGAAATGGATCGTGACGCCAAGGCGCAGCTTGCCGCCGTCGCGATCCTCGATCTACAGGGGCGCAATGGCGCGGCGCCGTTGCAAACCTGCCTGGATCGTCTGGCTCTGTCCCTGGCGCAGGTTTACCTGGGCGATCGGGAAGCACTGGAACTGCCGGGCGCGGATCTGGCCCTAGCGGCGGCGGCGCGCCAGAAGTAGGGCGGGTTTCGTGAGCTATCTAACATGAGCCATTTAAGTGGATATAGAATTATGTGGGTAATGGTGCTGTTCGATTTGCCGGTGGTGGAAAAACACGAACGCAAGGCGGCGACCAAATTTCGTAACTTTCTTTTGGATGAAGGGTTCGAAATGGCGCAGTTCTCGGTCTATGTGCGCTATACTTCCGGCAAGGAAGCTGTGGCGGCGCTGATCAAACGGATCGACAGCGCGCTGCCGCTCCATGGTAAGGTGGACATTCTGCAATTCACGGACAAGCAATATGAAAATATCGTCAGTTTTCATGGCAAAAGTCGCCAGCCAGATCGAAAAAATCCGGAGCAGTTTGCCCTGTTCTGACTACTCAGCGCCGTATTTCCTCCCCTGTAAACGAGAAAAGGCCTCTGAAATCAGAGGCCTAGTCCCATATCTAGTTTAGCTGACTAGGAAACGCGGACCAACCGCAACGTATTCGGCATTTTCAACAAACACAGTGGGAGTTTAGCTGACTAGGAAACGCGGACCAACCGCAACAATAGCTATAGCTATAGGTGCTGGCGGCCGAGTTTAGCTGACTAGGAAACGCGGACCAACCGCAACCTCATCAACACCTACCACCGTAACGCCAACAGTTTAGCTGACTAGGAAACGCGGACCAACCGCAACACGTTCAGCGGACGC